>QOAQ01000002.1 GCA_003972955.1 Aquificaceae bacterium | reverse complement strand
TTCTGATGCACTGTTTAATTTAGGCACAGCCGTTGCTGCGGTGCAGTGTTTAGCAAACGATATTTATATCACTATGAATGGCAAGGTATTCAAATGGGATCAAGTGGAGAAAAACAGGTCTGAAGGGGTGTTTGAAAGTGCTTAGGGATAGTTTCCTAATGTTTGATATGGTACGTCAAAGCCATTTCAATGAAGTGATGGAGTACAACGAATGTTATACAGTTTATGAGTAAGAAAAGTAAGCTTTGAATATATTAGGCACAAAAAAAGCCCGCTATCTAAAAAGATAGCGGGCTTTTTTGAATCAGAAATTTAAGTTTCTAATTACTTAGCAGCTGTAGCAGAAGCAGCTTCTTGAGCTTCGATACGCTTTAGCATTGCTGTAGCTTGTTGGATTTGAGCTTGTAGAGCTGCCTTCATTTGAGCGATAGAAGCAACTGGAGCTGCGCCACGAGGAGCGTATCCCGCAGGAGCTGCTACACGAGGAGCATATCCTGTAGGAGCAGAAAAACCGTTGCTGTTCATGTTCTGAAGGTTGCCGTTCTGAGAGTTAGCACCTGTCGCATTAGCTGTTCCGTTACCTGCAACGTTTCCGTTACCTGCACCGTTAGCAGTTCCGTTTCCGTCAACTTTAGTGTCACCAGCAACTTGGCCTTTAGTATCCATGTTAGTGTTGCCTTTACCTTTAAAGTTGATGCTGAAATCAACATCGCCGCTTGCGTCGCCTTTACCTGTTCCCCAACCGTTACCTTGAGCAGCGCCATTTCCTTTTCCTGCTACATCACCTTTAACGTCAGAAGCAGCATTTCCAGTTCCATTTGCAGCACCAGAACCATTGTTAGAACCGTCGAACCAGTTAGCAGAAGCAGTTGCAGAAAGAGCGATAAGAGCAGCGAATGTGATAGTCTGTAATTTCATTGTTAGTTACCTAGCTTTAGTATTTAAAATATGTATATGTTTAAATTCAAATGTATGTGTAAATCTGAATATAAGAATATGATAATATACTGATGGTTTTAGTCAAGCGTTTTTTATCTAAATCCTTGTCTTTTAGCGTTATAATCTACTCCTAGAGCTAATAATTTACAATTAAGTTATTGATTATTAATTGATTAATTAGGAGTTTATTTTTGTTTATTAATTGCACAATTATAGTTTCCTGAACAAGTTTTAGGATTGTGAGGGATGTTTAATGCCATTAATATCAGTCCACCTGTTCGATAATTAATGATCATCATTCTCTTATAATTATAACATGGCTATTAATTTTCCTATGCATGAGGTGATTTGCGATTTCTTATATTAGAGGGATTAAAATCAGGCTACACTTGAAAAACTTAGGAACTGCCTCAAAATAACTTCTTGATTCTAACGTGCCTTTTTATTTCAGTTTGAATGATCTTGATCGTTGCGTAGAATAACGATGCGTCATCATTCGGGAAGTTATTTCAGGGCAGCTTCTTATAATTATTATTCGATCTAAAAACAGATCTTAAGATTTCTGAGGAAATAATTTTGTCACAAAAGATTACCATTATAGGCGCAGGTTTTGCGGCTCTAACTGCTATTAAAACAATACGAAAGCGTTCTCAGGACATTGAGATTACTTTAGTTGCGCCAAAGGCAGAGTTTATTTATATGCCTAGTTTAATCTGGATTCCATCAGGAAAGCGGACGGCTGATGATCTGCGTATTGATCTTAGCGCCTTTTTTGCTAAGCAGAAGGTGAATTTCCAAGCAGGTACAGTGAAAGAAATTAAAGAGGGTGGTCGTACTGTCGTAACTGAAAAGGGTGAGATTGCCAACGATGGCTTATTAGTTGCCAGTGGTGGACGTTTTATCAAAAAATTACCGGGTATTGAAAATGTTATTACTATCTGTGAAGGTATCTCTGCCGCAGAAAAAATGCGTGACCGTATTAAAGCAATGGAGGGTGGCACAATAGCACTTGGCTTTGGCGGAAACCCTAAAGAGCCATCGGCAATGCGGGGTGGACCTATGTTTGAATTACTGTTTGGCTTAGATACACAGTTACGCCAAGAAGGGCGACGCGATAAATTTAAGCTGGTCTTTTTTAACCCTGCGCCAAAGCCAGGCAAGCGTCTTGGTGAGGGTGCGGTAAAAGGTATTTTAAGCGAGATTAAAAAGCGTGATATAGAGGCGCATCTTGGTCATAAAATGAAGGGCTTTGAAAGCAATAAAGTGATCACAGAAGGTGGAGAAATAGACGCTGATTTGATTCTATTTATGCCCGGCATGACTGGTCCCGCTTTTGCAGCAGATAGTGGCTTTCCTTTAAGTGCAGGTGGACTTATTCAGGCAACAAAGCACTGTAAAGTTGAAAGTATGGAGCATGTATTTGTCGCAGGAGACTCTGGCAGTTACCCCGGTCCTGATTGGCAACCAAAGCAAGCACATATGGCAGACTTACAAGCAGTCGCCGCAGTCAATAATTTAATGGATGAGTTTGCAGGCAAGCAAGCAAGCCATACGTTTAAGTTTGAGTTAGCTTGTATTATTGACTCTTTAAATAAAGGGATGTTGGTTTTCCGTAATGAAAAACGGACTATTTTATTGCCATCGTGTCGTTTACTGCATGTATCCAAACGTTTCTTCGAGTGGATGTATTTGCGGGCTTATCGTAATCCGTAAGTGATACCTTCTCTGTAGAGACAAGGCATGCCTTGTCTCTACAGAAAATTAATGTACTTTTGTTGAAGGTGCTTGATAAAAACTGGTATTTTCTTCCATTAAGAACTGACTGACACCCTCTGGATCATCATCTGTTACCGTATAGAAATCAAACATTTCATAATCACTGTCGTTATCATCAGGTGAAATACTGTTGGCAATTTCTTTAATCATATCCTCATCTAATTCTCCCGCACTTTGAAGACCTATCAATAAATGTGGCTCTCTATCTTCAGAAGGAACATAAATAGAGGCTAAATAAGCCGTTTCTATTTCAGGGTAATTAGATAATACATTGGTGATTGCTTTGCATAATTGTTGTGGAAAAGAAGTTAATTTTCCTAAGCTCATTTCTGTTTCTGGGTCAAACTCAAAGTCTTCATCACGCTCATCAATATCACTGTTTAGTAGAATAGATACGTCATCAGCGTCAAGCTCTAAGCCGTAGTCTGTATTTGGGTTGAGCACAAGCGAGACACCTAGCGTCATCTCAAAAAATACCGCCGCAGGCATTTCTAAATAGGGTGAATCATCAGGAATAGCTTGTTGTAGTATTTGCAAGGAGGTGAAAAAAGGAATGATGGGGCTTGCATCATCTTCTTTTTCCCAGTGATGAATATCAAACTCTTGATTATCATCCAAATTAAATGTGCCATCCCCTTTATCTATTACTGTGCCTAAGAGAAAAATATTTGATTGTATGAGTAATTCGTAGAATTTAGGTGCTTGGTTTTCGTCAGAAGCTGAGTTGAATAAGGCTTTTTCAAGTGGATTGCTTGGCAATAGCATATTAAATTCCTGTGGGTTTTCAATCGGGAGTAGATATTGGAGAGTAGTATAACGTAAGACAGTAGCATACGATTAATTTATTCGTAACCGTTCCACGCCTGTTCCTAAACACTGTATTACTTGTTGGGCAGTGTCATTTAATAAATCGAGGTATAAGCTAGGGGTGGTTTTTAGGTGACTCGCTAGTGCGTCAATTTTTGCTGTTTTTATTGTAAGCCCTTCTATTAATATATTAACCGTCTTAGGGCGAAAATTAGGTTGGCTAAAGAGGCAAGAGGCATGAGACTCTGCGATGATCTGGCGGGTGTCATGAATCGTTTTTGCACCTGCTTGAATATCGGCATGTAAAGAAATTGTTGCTAGTTTATTTAAATGAAAGCTTTGAGAAAAATAAAACCAAGCATCATGGAAAACAATATAGGGTTTTTTATGGAAGGTTTTTGATTTTCGTGAAAAATCTTCAGTAAACTGCTCAATTTCTTGTGTCAAGGTGTTGAGGTTTTTCGCATAAAAATCAGCATAGAGCGGATTTTTTTTGGCAAGTTCTTGGCTTATTGCTTTTGCCATTACGATACCATTATGCGGAGACATCCAAATATGTAAATCCTTATTGTGATGATGGTGATGTGAACCATGATGATGATCTGTGTGTTGTTCGTCTGTCGCCTTGAATGAATGCAGTTGTATCTCGTGGTTATCAGCAAGGCTAATAATGTCTGTTTTCTTTAGCGTTTTAAATAAGGGGGTCAAAAAGCTTTCCATATCTTCATCGATACGAAAAATCAGGTTGGCATTATGTAACTTGCGTATATCAGAAGGACGAAAATGATAGTCGTGAAGTGAGGCATAATCAGGTAATAACCGTTGAATATTGACGGTATCTTTTGCAATAGCAAGTACCAAGGCTTCGATAGGTTTTATCGTTACCACTACATTGATATTTTTATCAGAGGCAAAGACGGAAGATGTGCAGCTAAGAAAGCAGAGTAAGAGAATAGTGGCTTTAAAATGTGGGATAAAGTTCATGATTTTTTAGGCGTGATAGGAGTACAATGCCCCGCATTATGCAGACATCATCAAAAGTATTAGCGACATTAAAACACGTAAATCTTAGCTTAGGAAGTCGAGAAATTTTACGTGATATTAGCCTTGAAATTTATGCGGGAAAAGTACTAACCGTCATTGGTCCTAATGGTGCTGGGAAATCTACTTTATTGAGGGTGTTGCTAGGTTTGCAAGCGGTTGATAGTGGTGAGGTAAGCCGAATAGCCAATTTGCGTATCGGCTATGTGCCACAAAAAATTACTATCAATCCTTTAATGCCTCTTAGCGTGCGTGGTTTTGTGGCATTAGCAGGCGGTGAAAATATTGATGCGGTTTTGGATGATGTGGGCGTGTTGCATCTTGCTGGTCAAGCGGTTCAATCTATCTCAGGGGGTGAATTTCAACGCGTTTTATTAGCGCGGGCATTAATGAGAAAGCCACAACTTTTAGTCTTAGATGAACCCGCTCAAGGTGTCGATATGATGGGGCAGGGGGAGCTGTACGAAAAAATAGCTCAGCTAAAAGATGAACATGGCTTTGCTGTGTTTATGGTCTCGCATGATTTGCATTTAGTGATGCAAAAAACGGATCAGGTGCTGTGTTTGAATCAACATATTTGTTGCAGTGGTCTACCAGAAGATGTGAGTCAACACCCTGCTTATCAGCGTTTATTTGGTAATTTTCCAGACTCAGGATTAGCGGTCTACACGCACCATCACGACCATCAACATAATCTTCATGGCGATGTGGTTAAACCGTGTACAACGCATGGTTGTAACGATAAAGAGAGTTGTGGTCATGGATGATTTTTTACTACGCGCTTTATTGGCAGGAATAGCGGTTGCGTTACTCGCAGGGCCGTTAGGTGTTTTCGTTATATGGCGGCGTATGGCGTATTTTGGCGACACCTTATCTCATTCGGCGGTTTTAGGCGTTTCTTTAGGCTTGTTATTTTCTTTTAATGTGAGCTTGGGTATCTTGCTGTCATCGGTTGCCGTTGCTATTTTTTTACTACTTTTTCAAGGACAAAAGAATCAGGGGAATGATACTTTATTAGGAATTATTTCGCATAGTGCCTTGTCCTTAGGTTTGGTTGCCTTTAGTTTTGTAGAGGGTGGCAATACAGAGCTAAGTGCGTGGCTTTTTGGTGATGTATTAACTGTTACATGGCGTGAGTTGGGCTTTATGTTGGTGGCGATCGTCTTGGTGTGGGGGCTACTTGCCTTTATTTGGAAGCCATTATTAACACTGACAATTGATGAAGAATTAGCAAAGGTGGAGGGTGTTAAGGTTGAGCTTATCTCATTGGCTTATACCTTGCTAATCGCTGTTTTAGTCGCGGTGTCTATGAAAGTTGTCGGTGCATTACTGATTACCTCATTACTTATTATTCCCGCCGCAACAGCGCGTCCTCTTTCGCGTACACCAGAGCAAATGGCACTGTATGCCATTGTGGTTGGTATCTGTTCTGTTTTTGGTGGCTTGATAGCTTCTTTTTTATGGGATACGCCCGCTGCACCGTCGATTGTTGTGGTGATGAGTCTACTTTTTGTTATAAGTCATTTAGGACTCCGAACTAAATAACTAGAGGAACTTAACTTGCTTTTTTGCCCCAGTTTGAATGATCTCAAATCGTTGCGTAGAATAACTATGCGCCTGCTACGCTTCTAAGTTGAGCTAAAGCTCAGCTAAGTCTTGAGATCATCCAATCTGAAACAAAAATTCTGCGTTATCTTCCTCTAGTTATTTAATTCGAAGTCCTTAATTCTCTCTTCTTTGATAGGTAGTTCTCATGTTTGATGCTAGCATGACCGAAATGATGGTGGTTGCAGTGATTGCTTTG
>QOAQ01000037.1 GCA_003972955.1 Aquificaceae bacterium | reverse complement strand
CTAGTACTCCATCAACCTTGTTTTGATGAATATAGAGCAATCCAAAGCGTTCATCCACGTTGTTGCACTTTTTGTGAAGGGAGTGACCATTCCCTGCAAAGTGCGCCTAGTGGCTAACCGCTTTCTGACTCGCTGTATCCATCAATACAATATTGTTGGAGTACTAATTTTCCTGCTCCTGCACGAAAGAGGGCATTTTTAACGCCCTCACAATGGTCAATAGGAACATAAAAGATTATTTGATAGTGTGCTTTATCCATCTTGGTAATATACTTTAGCGATGAATAAAATGAAACGAAATATACAAGGCGTTAAACATCGTGGTGCTGAAAAAGTAGCGCGTATACCGATTAAAGTAGTACCAAGCACAGAAATTAAACGCAAGCCTGCATGGATTCGCGCTAAAGCCCCAACAACGCCCGAAGTGAAAGAACTAAAAAGCATTCTTCGTGAGCAAAAACTCAATACGGTGTGTGAAGAAGCGGCATGTCCTAATTTGGGGGAATGTTTCACCAAAGGTACTGCTACCTTTATGATTATGGGGGATATTTGCACACGCCGCTGTCCTTTTTGTGATGTAGGGCATGGTCGCCCTAATCCTTTGGATACTAATGAACCGCTACATTTAGCCGAAACTATTCAAGCAATGTCCCTAAAATATGTGGTGATCACCTCAGTAGATCGTGATGATTTACGTGATGGTGGTGCGTCCCATTTTGTTGAATGCATCTCTAAAGTGCGTGAGTACTGCCCCGATATTCGTATCGAAATATTAGTACCCGATTTTAGAGGGCGCATGGATATAGCGCTGGATATTATGAATGAATCTCCACCTGATGTGTTTAATCATAATTTAGAAACCGTACCACGCTTATACAAAAAAGCACGTCCAGGAGCAGACTATCAATGGTCATTAGATTTGATTAAATGTTTTAAAGAAATGTATCCTAACTTGCCAACAAAATCAGGGTTGATGCTAGGTTTAGGGGAGACTTTAGAAGAAGTTCAAGAAGTAATGCAAGATTTACGTGATCATGGCTGTGATATGTTGACGCTTGGGCAGTATTTACAACCAAGTCTCGACCATCTAGCCGTTGAGCGTTTTGTAACACCCGATGAGTTTGCCGATATGGAAAAAATTGGCTATGAAATGGGCTTTTCGCATGTTGCCAGTGGACCAATGGTGCGCTCATCTTACTATGCTGATGAGCAGGCGGAAGGTTTGTAGGTAATCTTTAAGTAGCTAATAGCCATCAAAATAATATTGATGGCGTATAGCCACGATAGTTTTTTTGATCTACAAAACCAAAGATAAGGGCGCTAATACCGCAGGTAAATATTCTAAAATCTTCTTTTCTTTTACTTTTCTATCTGATTTCAGCACAACAATACGGTCATCTGCTTTTAGAATAGGGTCTGGAGTTAGTCCTCGGCGGACGCTATCTAAATTAACGGCATATTGTTTTCCATCTCTGAAAACGATGATATTTTTAGTATCAGCCATTTCTGAGAGACCTTGAGAAAGGGCGATTGCTTGTAAAAAGCTTAAAGAGCCTTTAACAGGAAATGGGAAAACACCGGGCGTTTGAACTGCGCCTTCCACCGTCACATTACTACGTTTGAGCTTACGCTCTGTGCGTTTAATTGTAACTTTAGGATTTTGCAGGTCTTTACTTAGTAACTTTTCAATTTTATCTTCTGCTTGCTGAAGCGTTAGTCCTAATACATTCAGACTGCCAATATAAGGTAAAGAGATAATCCCTGTCGATTCAACAATCACATTACTCGCAGATAATTCCGGTATTTTGAATACGGTAATATCTAATTTATCTTGAGATGCAATCGCGGGGTTTATTGGTGTCGCTCCTATCGCAGTGCCAATATGTTTAACAGGCATAGGAATATTGCTAAGAGTACGTGTTGCGGTGGGGGATGGGTCATCAGCATAGGAACGAGATTTATGAGTGCTACAAGCTGTCATACTGCCGCAAACGACGAGTACTGATACGAGTTTTATTGTTTTCACTGAATGTACCTTAATTTTAATTTTTTATTGGTATAGAGTTTCCTCTATAGGTTTTCAGATATTTTATTCACGTTTAAAGAAAGGGGGTAGAGACAAGGCATGCCTTGTCTCTACGAGAATTTGCGTGATTATTTATAGCCTGTGGGATTATTACTTTGCCATTTCCAAGTATCATCACACATGGCTTGAATACCAAAGCTTGCTTCCCAGCCGAGAAGTTCTTTTGCATAGCTTGGATCGGCATAGCAACAGGCTATATCACCTGCTCTACGATCTGTAATTTTGTAAGCAATAGGCTTTCCTGAGGCTTGTTTAAATGCTTCGACCATTTCTAATACAGAGTAGCCTTTGCCTGTACCTAAATTAACGGTGTATAAGTTATCAACTGCTTTATTTTCAAAGGCTTGTAATGCTTTGACATGACCTTTCGCAAGATCGACAACGTGGATATAGTCACGCACTCCTGTACCATCAATAGTTGGGTAATCACCACCAAAGATAGAAAGTTGCTCTAATTTTCCAACGGCCACGCCTGAAATATAAGGCATGAGATTATTAGGAATATCGCTAGGGTCTTCGCCGATTAGACCGCTTTCGTGTGCGCCAACAGGGTTAAAGTAGCGTAGTAAGGCAATATTCCAGTCTTTGTGGGCGATATGAATATTTTTAAGCACATCTTCGATGATAAGTTTTGAGCCACCGTAAGGATTAGTGGTGCTAGTAGGAAAATCTTCAGTAATTGGAACAGTAGCAGGGTCACCATAAACAGTTGCTGAAGAGCTGAAAATAACACGTGATACATTATTTCGCTCCATAGCACCAAATAATGTGATGCTGCCAGAAACATTATTATCATAATACATAATGGGCTCTTCTACTGATTCACCAACGGCTTTTAAACCTGCAAAATGTATAACCGCATAAATGTCGTATTGCTTAAATACCTTGTCTAAATCATCAGGATTGCGTACATCACCTTTAATAAACGTGATCTTTGTGCCTGTAATTTCTTCGACTCGATCTAATGCAACGGTAGAACTATTGGATAAGTTATCAAAAACAATCGGGGTGAAACCTGCATCAAGCAGTTCGATGCACGTGTGAGAGCCAATGTATCCTGCTCCGCCTGTAACTAATATATTCATAATATTGGGGTCATCATGTTAATTTTTATTATTTAGGGTACACGAAATAATAAATGAGAGATAAAAAAATAGCCAGAGTATCAATGATAGACTGGCTATTAGGTTGTAACTTTCTGACTATAGGAGTTTATAAAACTGCTGTCATACTATTTTTTATCACTTTTCTTATCATCAGATTTTTTACTGCTACTTTCTTCTGTTGTGCTTGAAGAATCTGATTTTTTAGATGTTTTTTTCTTGGTGGTTTTCTTCGCCGTTGTTGCTGGAGCAGATGTTTCACCTTTTGATAAAGAAACATTACCCTTTAGACCGTCAAAAATAGCAGGACCAATTCCTTCTATATTTTTCATGTCATCAATACTTTTGAATTTACCATTTTTCTTACGGTAAGCGATAATCGCTTTAGCACGTTTTTCACCGATGCCAACAAGGTAATAACTTAAAGTTTTTGCATCTGCTTTATTTAAGTTAACGGTAATATTCTTAAATGCTGCTTTTGATACAGGTGTTGTTCTATTCGATCTAGATGTACTTGAATCTGAAGATTTTTTAGCGGTAGACTTTTTTGATGATTTATTTGAGCTAGTATTACTATTGTCGGGCTGGCTATCTTTAGCACTGCCTTGATCATCGTCCGATTTGCCTTTTTTCTTTTTATTTGACTTAGTGACTGAATTACTACGATTACTGCTTGAGCTACTATCATTTGATGTACTGCTTTTACTAGAACTTGTGCTGGTATCGCTAGAGATATTTTTAGCCTTTACCTTTTTTTTGCTAGTTTTTTTCTCAGTGGTTGTTTTTTTAGATGATTTTTTAGCTTTACTAACACTACTACTCGTATTGCTTTTAGAGTTTTTATTTGTCTCATCTTTTGCATAAGTTGGTGATACCGCCACTGCTAAAGCAATAGCAAAAACAAGTTTACGTAAAATATAATTCATGGTTTTCCCCATATTCAGGTTTTATTTAATAGATATAATGACAAGTTGATTAGGACTTAAACTTAAGCATATAGTTCTATGCAATTATTCATATATGATAATGTCTTGCTACAATCAACAATAAAGCCTAACAATAACATAATCTTATGTTTTTTATAAGGGATGAAAAATACTACAGTTTTTTAGCGATTGGTAATAATAAAGGATGCTCTATATGCCCAAAACCTACATAAATTCAGATTTGCAACAATGCATGATTACATGGCGGCATTGGTTACACCAGCATCCAGAACTTGCTTTTAAAGAAGAAACAACCAGTGATTATATTGCCAATGCATTAGTCGATATGGGCTATGAAATAGAAAGAGGTTGGGCAACAACAGGTATTGTTGCCACTTTAAAAGGTCAACAAGAAGGTCGTTCGATTGCATTGCGGGCAGATATTGATGCGCTACCCTTAACAGAAAAAAATCACATTCCCCATAAATCATTACACGATGGAAAAATGCACGCTTGTGGGCATGATGGTCATACGACCATGTTATTAGGTGCAGCGGCTCACCTAAAAGAAAATAATAATTTTGCAGGAACTGTTCATTTTATCTTCCAACCCGCAGAAGAAGCCTTTGGTGGCGCACGGGTTATGGTAGAAGAAGGTTTATTTGATCGCTTTCCATGCGATGCAGTGTTTGGCATGCATAACTGGCCAGGATTACCCGCAGGTGAATTTGCAGTACATAATAAAGAAGTGATGTCAGCCGTTGATACCATTTATATCAGCGTCAAAGGTAAAGGTGGTCATGCTGCTATGCCTGATCAAATTATTGATCCTATTGTTACCAGCGCGCAATTAATAACCGCTTTGCAAAGTGTTGTTTCCAGAAATGTCTCACCCTTAGCCTCAGCAGTCGTGAGTATTACGCAAGTAAATGGCGGACATGCTGCTAATGTCATTCCTGATGAAATTAAGTTGGTGGGTACATTACGTTATTTTGATAATGCCGTTGGAGATAAAGTAAAAAAGCGCATTAAAAAAGTAGTCAAGCATACTTGTAAAAGCATGGGCGCAAAGGGAAAAGTTCAGTTTGAAGCAGGCTATCCTGCAACGATCAACACCCCCAAACATGCCAAGCAATGTGCTATAGCCGCAGTATCTTTAGTCGGCAAAAATAAAGTACATCGTGATATGCCACCCAGCATGGGAGCAGAAGACTTTTCCTATATGCTCAATGCATCACAAGGTGCTTATATCTGGATAGGCAATGGAGAAGGCGAGGGCGGTTGCATGTTGCATAACAGCCAATATGATTTTAATGATGATATTTTACCGTTAGGGGCAAGTTATTGGGTGAAATTAGTAACGGATTATTTGTAACCGCTCATTACTCTCTGAAATCTACTCTTTTTTTATTTTAACTGACAAATTTTAGGAGTTACCTGAACGGTTACAAAAATTTTTAAATAAACAAAAAAATGGCTATTTCTTAAATGGTACTGATTTGATAATGTGCTTACCATCACTAAATTCTAGTTTACCACCACCTTTAGCACTTTTTAGTACAGAGATACGTACATAGAGGTAATTATTGGCACATTTTTTCTTATTGATATAGCGATCACTGAGTTTATCTAGATACGTACCTGTATGTATCTGATACCAATGATTGACTTGCATGACATTCGCTGGCCAGAAGTTACCACCTCCATTAACAAGGTTACCATTACAGCCAAATTGCCAATCAGTAAAATGGTTGCCATTAATAATACCACCACAACTACTAGGAGTGAGGGCAGTACCACATTCTCGCATATTCCAATTAATGATTACATGGTTGACTATGAAGATGGCGCCTGTGAGTGGTGTGAGGCTTCTGATCTGAGAGAAGCAAATGATCTGGACAATTGGTCCTTAACCTCTAGAAGAGAGATGTTCTAATGGGAATGGTAAAGAAAGAATTTGTTGAGTACGAAATTGGTCTTGAGAGTGTCGAGGCCGGACTTGAGTGGCTGACTCGTTACGGAGTCAAGACCTTTCGAGACTTCACTGGCGAATGGGTTGAGGTTCGCTGTTCACGGCAACCTGACTTCTTTGAAGTCGAGGAAACTCCTATTCCACATCTAACTATGGAGACTGTATGAGTACCTGATGCACTCGTCAATGATACCCCAACATTATCACTACCAGCAAATGACACAGTATCTCCTGATGCTACAGGAGACGTTGTGCTTCCTGCATTAACAGAAAATCCGTATGTTGCAGGTAACGATACCCAAGAACGGGTGCCGCTTGTGTCTGATGCTAACACTTGGCCG
>QOAQ01000031.1 GCA_003972955.1 Aquificaceae bacterium | reverse complement strand
AGATGAAAATAATAGAAAAATGTTGGATTTTTTAGATCGTGAAATGGAAATTAGCTTGGCTAAGCTAAAGGAGAGAAAAAAGGGCGGGGAGGTAAAAGAGTTTTTTCTATTGTTAGATAAGGTGATGAGGATGGTTGAGAAAAAATAGAGCTGTTAGTACTCCATCAATACAATATTGTCGGAGTACTAGCAAGCAATACTATTTTGATCACTTTTAAATCATCAAAAGTGACCAAAAATAATCTTATCTAAACTTTTTCTGCAATAAAGTTAAGCATATCATTACTAGCGACTTTTTCAGCCGCATCAGCAGTTCGTGCTTTATATTCAAGTGTATCTTCTTTTAAACCACGGTCAGAAATAACAATACGATGTGGAATGCCGAGTAGCTCATGGTCGGAGAACATAGCACCTGCTCGCATGTTTCTATCATCGAGTAATACATCATAACCTGCATTTAGAAGGTCTTGATACAAACTGTCTGCAACCTCTTTTACACGTTCTGATTTGTGATAATTCAGAGGAACTAGGCTAATCTGGAAGGGTGCTAAAGCAGTCGGCCAAACGATACCTTGTTCATCAAAATTTTGCTCGATACTTGCAGCAACTAAGCGTGATACTCCAATACCATAACAGCCCATTGTGACGACTTCTGCTTTTCCATTTTCATTTAAAACTGTTGCATTGAGGGCTTCGGAGTACTTTTTACCAAGTTGGAAGATATGACCGACTTCGATACCGCGTAAGATGGATAAAGTCCCTTTTCCATCAGGGCTAGGGTCGCCATCAACGACATTACGAATATCAATAAAGGTTGCTTCTGGTAAATCTCTTTCCCAGTTTGCCCCTGTTAAATGCTTACCATCCTCATTGGCTCCACACACAAAGTCAGCCATTTTTTGTGTGGAAAAATCGGCAAAAATAGGGATGTTTAAACCTAATGGGCCAACAGAACCAGGTTTGCAACCCGCAGCTGCAATGACCTGTGCTTCACTGGCAAATTCTAGTGGACTAGCAATGCCTTCGATTTTTTCTGCTTTGACTTCATTTAGCTCGCGATCACCGCGTATTAATAAAGCAACCACATTATCATCATCACCTAAAACCAACAGCGTTTTGATGATTTGATCTGCTTCAATATTAAGGAAGCTAGCAACCTCTTCGATGGTATGTTGATTGGGTGTATCAATGGTTTGCATTTCACTCGATGGCGCAGGGCGCTCGCCTGCTGGTGCAATCGCTTCGGCTAATTCTACATTGGCGGCATAATTACTCTCAGACGAGAATGCAATAGCATCCTCACCAGAATCAGCAAGCACATGAAACTCATTGGAAGCATTGCCACCAATAGACCCTGTATCGGCATCAACAGGGCGATAATCTAAACCCATACGCTCGAATATGCGGCAGTATGTGGCATACATTGTGTCGTAGGTTTCTTGCAATGATTCTTGCGAAAGATGAAATGAATAAGCATCTTTCATTAAGAACTCGCGGGCGCGCATAACCCCAAAACGAGGACGGACTTCATCACGAAACTTTGTTTGAATTTGATAGTAATTAACAGGTAATTCTTTATAGCTTCTTAGCTCTTTACGCACATAGTCGGTAATAATTTCTTCATGGGTAGGGCCATAGCAGAACTCACGCCCATGTCGGTCTTTCATGCGCAATAATTCAGCGCCGTATTGCTCCCAACGTTTAGACTCTTCCCATAATTCAGCGGGTTGGACGGAAGGCATGAGTAATTCAATCGCACCCGCCTTATTCATCTCTTCACGAATAATCGCTTCTACTTTTCGCAAAACCTTTAAGCCAAACGGCGCCCATGTGTATAAACCAGAAGCAAGGCGACGAATTAAACCCGCTTTTAACATCAGTTGATGGCTAATAATTTCAGCATCAGCAGGGGTTTCACGGAGAGTAGAGATAGGAAATTGAGAAACTTTCATGAATTTAAGTACTTTATTAGAAGAAATTAAATAGGTGATTATACGTTGAAAAAGAATGCTACAGAAAGATTTTGTGCTTTTATTGCTGTCCTATATGAGCTAAACATAGTTTACACTTTTGTAGCTCGTTGATCTTTAGGTGACACGGACTATTTTTTGAAGACTACTTAAAAAATACCGCAATTAACTCATTAAGCGGTAAGTGTTTTAGTCTGGCGACTAACAGCGTCATCATTGAAGCCAGTAAAATCATAATCATCAGTAGTTGTGGGCGGGTAAAAAGTTGTTTTATTAATACAAACACTGCATGTTTTAAGCTACTCGAATTCAGTACATCACGCCTTGTAAATTCGATGATATACAGCAAAATAAGCAACATGGTGATGGTGATTAAAAAGAGCAATATATTGGTATAATAACCATGATTATTTTTATAGGTATCGACATCAAAAGCCCCCGCATTTTCTTTTTGAATACTCAAAAGTGCAAGTAGTTTATAACGTGTTTTATCAATCAGGCTGAAATCACGATTATCAATATCATCATTAATAATTTTCAGCAGTTTATTTATATTTTTGATTCCTTTTGTTTTCTCTGTATTAATCATTTCATTGTAGTATTTTACTTGATCAATAGAAGGGGGAATTAAGCGGCGGATGGTGATATTTTTATCTTTAAATGCAACGCCTAATGAGTTTTGTAAATTATCAGGAATACGCCCAACATTTTCTTTAAATGTATTAAAGTTTTCAGTTAATTTTTGATTATCATCTTCTAAGTCTAGGATAATTAAGTCTTTTGTGATGGCTTTTGCATGACCGATTTCATAATCAAAAATAAGCTCTCCTGATGCTGGTTTAGGGATATTGATAGATGCAGGTTTTTGTTGATACGGAATGGTTAGTACCCTATTTTTTCTAGGTGCTAAATCCCCATTAATAACCTGTATATCAATGGGGTAAGATAAACTATGGGTCGTGAAAGCCCCCATAATACTAATATTTTTATTTTCACTGATGGCTTTAGAAATAATAATAGGTGTCTGGTGCAAAAGTACGTATATGCTGACCGCTTTATCTTTTGTAAAGTTGATGATATTTTCTAGACGGTCAATATCCTCTTTTTTATTGGCTTCAAAATAGATTTGTTGACAGTCATTCGCGACGAGAAAGTCTTTGATAGGTTGCTGAATACGTCTTAAATAATCGGCAATGGTTTCATTATCGTGGATAGGCGTTTTACTATGTGCGGACTCACTAATGTGAATACGGTCATACTTTGTTTTTAAGGCATTGTAATTTGCACGATGACTCGTAAAGAAGCAGGAGGTTCTTTGATTCAAGCGTGTAATAATAGGTGTGTTGCCTTGTAGTAAAACATAAGATTTAATAATCGTATCGCGGTGTAGGTTTTCTATTTTTTTTGTATCCGTATAGCCGTCATCACTTTTAATAATGCTAGGTGGAATAACACGACTATTAATAACTTTTTTCATTCTTCCTTTAATAAAGTTATCAACACTTCCACCATGCAATTTATAGTTGTAAGCTTTGGCTTGTAAAATACGGTTTAAAGATTTTTGGAAATGTTGCTTATTACCATTGCGGATATAACTCGCTAAACGCTCTTTGACACGAATAATCTCTTCAACCGTAATAACGCCACTTCTTTTATCGCCTGTATATTTATATTTTTCGCTTGCAAGAATAACTTTAGCAAACATTAAAATATCATGTCCCGAGTCGAAGGCATCAATGGCTAATGCGGCATAATCAATACCACTGTAATAATCATTTGTTGGAGCGGTACTATCCCCTGAGCGAGTTTTTTCGTAGTCTGTAATTGAACTCATGCCCATATCATCTGTAATAACCAGTTTATTATCATAATTTAGAGCGCGAATAGTGCTGATATTACTGTCTGAACGAATAAGCCCTGTTATTTTTTTGCTGGTTGTTGCAGGTGTTTTGCCATCTAAAAAATCAACGGCAACGTGTGATGTCATAATGCCATTAAGATAGTCTTTTAGTGCGTAATAGGGTGTCATCTGTTGTTTAAAGTCTTGCTCTGAGCCGATAAAACTCGCAACCCCCGCATGAGGGTTAACATCTATTTTACCCAAACCAGGAAAATGTTTACCGATAACGGTAATACCTGATTCTCGTAAGCCCTTTATATAATAAGCAGCAATACGGCTTACACCTTCTGGGCTACTAGAGAAGCTACGATTTTTTAGTAATGAGTTATAGCTCCCTTGGCGACTTTCCTCAATATCGAGCACAGGGCCTAAAATCATATTAATGCCACTACTTGCTAATTGATAACCGACTACTTTGCCTGTATCAACAATTAAATCTCTATCTTGTGTAGTTGCTAAAGTAAGCGCAGGCGGGGGAGGGGTTAAGACACTCTTTATCGGATTAAAGCGAGGGCCTTCAAAGTCAGCCGCAATAAATAAAGGTGTTTTTAGATGTTTTCCTGCAAGGGCGCGGTATTGCATATTAGATACAAAATTGGTCACAATACTAATGCGCTCTTCTTCTGTCTCTGCACGTTTTTTTAGATAGTGAAAATTCGCACTCTGCAAAATAATAGCGCCAAAACCTTCATCTTCAATCAGCTTTTTATGGACAGGATCACTGTCTTGAGTTTTAGAAAAATGAAGTGGGATATTGATCATAAACAACTGACCAACACCATCCTCTACCTTAATCGTTTGCGCCCATTCTTTAATTTTTTGCTGTTCCGATGCGGTTAAAGCAAAAGTGTCTGCCTGTGTCGTTGTAATAAATAATAAGCAACAAATAATAAAGCATAGTGTGCTTAGTAGAGAGCGTCTTTGTAATTTATGTTGTCTCATAGTAAGCCCAATAAAATATTATAAAACCCAAAAGCTAAGGTGATAGAGGCGAGTACGGCGATTGTGGTGACGATAAAAATTGCTAAGGTGATCTTCGCAGGTCTTTTTTCTTCAATAAATTTATCACCAGGAAGAAGAAACTTCTTTTTATCTTTACCAAATAAGCGACCTGTTTTAGAGCGCATATAAAGTGCTGCGGTTGCAAATTCTATCTCGTTAGGTTGGTTGTAAATAGCGAGTCGTGCCATGCTTAAAGAAGTATCAATAGGGTTACCCTTTGATAAAGCCCCATAAAATGTTTCAGAAAAAACAATCGCCGAGGTGTCCGTAATCACATGCTGCATCGCAAGTACAGCAGGTACACCTTTTTTAACCACACTTTGTGCCACACCTGCGAAAATATTTTCTTTTGAGGTGATACCTCCCTCACAGGCATTGAGTACAATTAAGCGCGACGCATCACTGCTTTGGAAAATAGTCGCAATTCGATGAGAGCTAACTTGCAAGCCATAGCCATCATCATCTTCAATAACTAATACACCTTCTTTGTGCGTTTTATTAAAATCACCATGACCAATAAAATGGATGATATGAAAATCATTTTGTCCCAATATTGTAGTCACTTTATTCAGTGTTGCATTTTCAATATGTTTGAATTCAACACGTTTCTTTTTTTCTAGTGGCAGTAAAGCCTGTTGTAATTTATCCAGTTCTTTTTTGATATTGAGTAAAGGATAGTCTTTAGGGTTAGAGCTAATAACCAGTATTCTTAAGGGAGGAGTGATTTGCATTTGTTTAACAGCAATACTCAGCTCCATATAGCGAACAATAGAGATAGTGCCAGACAAGCTTAAAAATACATCTGAGCGAGCATCAAAGAGATATTCCCAAGGAATACTAATTAACTCAGGATTTTCAGGAAAGCGTAGTCGAATCCGTAAGCCTGCTTTTTTATTTTTGGCAGATACGATACTTTCACGATACACCTCTGAAACAGTTTTCTGAAAGACGGCATCAAAAAGCTTTTGACCAAAACCACGTATTTCTTTAGCGATAGTCTCAGCAGATAATGACGGGCTATCATCAGGCGGATCTTCATTTAGAATAAAACTACGTGTATTAGCAAACTTATTGATATATTGCTCTAACTCATGCTGCTCAAAAGGAAAATCAAACAGATGACGGGCTTCTCCATTAGGCGATGCAATAACCCGTGCCTGATATTGATCAGTACGTTTAGTGATCTCCAAGTCGAAGTTTAAGTATCTGTCCATGTATTCCTTGTAGCAGGTATTGAAGGTTCAGGGACATGTATGAAATTAAAAGGTAGTTGGTATCAATCTTTGATTTTGTACTCTTTCCCTACCTTTTCGACCAACTCAATGAGCTAGTGTTCCCTAAATAACAGCTTGATACGATTACCAAATACAGCAGAGTAAAGTTGAAGTCTTCCAATGCAACCTATCTTGGGAGTGGTATCAATAATAAGAAGCGCGCTTTTATGCTTCTGTAGCTCAAGGATAGTAAAGAAAATCACTTATATTTTTTTATAATGGATTTGTTATTACTCAGTTTGCGCTCTATTTTATCTCATCTCCACGCTTTTGCTTTGATTTTGTATAAAATAGAGTTCAATCTGAGCATTACTATTATTTACTGATGTTACGCACTTTAGATTTCTATTTGTGCGTTTAAGCACAAATAGCACGATGCGATAGCGAGTGCGAAGCAGTATTTCCCATTCTAACCGCGCCGAGCATTTGCA
>QOAQ01000067.1 GCA_003972955.1 Aquificaceae bacterium | reverse complement strand
GATTATTACGACCTACGCAAAAAAGCTAAACGTAAATTTCGTGCCATTACCCCTAAAGACAATATTTTATTTGATGGTTTAGCGCGTGTTTCTCACGTTACCGATGCAACCGACTGGCGTGTGGAGCTACCTTTTGTCGTACTCACGCCTGATAGTGAAGCAGAAATTGCTGCCTTAGTACAAACCTGTATTTCTTTAGGTTTAACCGTCATTCCTCGTGGCGGTGGCACAGGTTATACAGGGGGCGCAATCCCACTGGATGCCATGAGCGCAGTCATCAATACCGAAAAATTAGAGTCACTTAGTAAAATTAGCTACCGTGATGACTTAGAAGGTGTTGATGCCAAAGTCCCTGTGATTCGAGCAGGCGCAGGCGTGATTACGCGCCGAGTTTCCGATCAGGCGCAAGCATCAGGCTTAGTCTTTGCCGTAGACCCGACCTCGCAAGATGCCTCAACCATTGGTGGCAATGTCTCCATGAATGCAGGTGGAAAAAAAGCCGTCATGTGGGGAACGACCTTAGATAATCTAGTCTCATGGAGAATGGTCACACCCAATGCTGACTGGATGACGATAGAACGACTTAACCACAATCTAGGTAAAATTCACGAACAAGAAACCGTGCAATTTCGTGTCACACATTTTGATAAAGATGGCGTGACGCAAAAAGGCGAGCCTGAAATATTAGACTTTGCAGGTAAGTTTTTTCGCAAACAAGGCTTAGGAAAAGATGTAACTAATAAGTTTTTGGGTGGTCTTCCAGGTATCCAAAAAGAAGGTTGTGATGGTCTGATTACCTCAGCCGAATTCATATTGCATCGTATGCCCGAACAAGTCCGCACCGTTTGTTTAGAGTTTTATGGCACAGACTTAAACAAAGCCGTTCCCGCGATTGTTGAAATTAAAGACTATTTAGATGCAAATAAGCATGTGCTGTTATCAGGGCTAGAACACCTCGATGAGCGTTATATTAAAGCCGTAAAATACACCCCCAAAGCGGCGCGTGGCTGTTTGCCTAAAATGCTCCTAATTGCTGATATTGTGTCGGATGATGAGTCGAAAGTTATCGAAGCCAGCGATTATGTCGTGACCTTAGCCAAAGCACGCGAAGCCGAAGGTTTTATTGCCATCACTCCCGCAGAACGCCATAAATTCTGGCTAGACCGTGCGCGTACCGCTGCCATTGCCGCACATACCAATGCCTTTAAAATTAATGAAGACGTGGTGATCCCCCTGCACAATCTGTCGCGTTATAGCGAAAGCATCGAACGCATCAATATACGTCAGTCCATGCAGAATAAATTACGCCTGATTGATGCCATGAAAGCAGCCTTTGGTGGCGATAATCCAGAGCTATTTAAAAAGGCAGAATACGATGCCGAAGCCGTTAATCTCGATACCTTAGCCTGTAAAAAAGTCTTTGCGACAGAATTACTCGACCGTGTTGCAAGCAAATGGAAGGCGATACTAGAAAACTTCGACGGCATAGCAATAGAGCATAAAAATCTACTCGATACCAAAGCCATCAGCGCACTACAAGACGGTGATCGGCTTATTGATCTGCTCTTGCGGCGTGACCTGATTATCTCCTACCGTGAAGAAATCAAACGCCCACTCGGTGATATTTTTGTCGGCGGCGAGTTAAAACCCTTGCGTGATACGCTCAATAAAGTGCATCAAAAGGTGAGTGCTAGTCGTTTATTTGTCGCCCTGCACATGCACGCAGGTGATGGCAATGTACATACTAATATTCCCGTAAATTCACACGATAATGACATGATGCAAGAAGCAGAAAGCATTGTGGATGAAATCATGGCATTAGCGCATGAGTTAGACGGTGTTATCTCAGGCGAGCATGGTATTGGTTTAACCAAAATGCATTATCTCGATGATAAGGTCATCGCAGACTTTGCACGTTACAAACAAAAAATTGACCCAGACGGACACTTTAATCGCGGTAAATTGATGCCCGACTCAGGCTTGCAAAATGCCTACACACCTTCACTACAACTGGTCGAACGTGAAGCCCTATTGCTAGAGCATAATGAACTTGGCGCATTGAATGACGATATAAAAGACTGTTTGCGTTGCGGTAAATGTAAGCCCGTGTGTAATACACATATCCCCCGCGCTAATCTGCTGTACTCACCACGCAATAAAATTCTCGGTACAGGGCTTATTCTTGAAGCCTTTCTTTATGAAGAACAAACACGTCGCGGTATCTCTTTACATCATTTTGATGAGATGAATGACGTTGCCGACCATTGCACCGTATGCCATAAATGCTTGAACCCATGTCCTGTCAATATTGATTTTGGTGAAGTCAGTGTGCGTATGCGTAGCATTTTACGCGAGCGCAAGCAAAAGAGAACCAGTATCGTCACATGGGCATCGATGATGTTCTTAAATATGACCAATCCCACCCTAATAAAACTCATGCGCGCGGGAATGATACAAGCAGGATTTGCCAGTCAGCGAGCAGGTCACTATGTGTTTAAGTCATTAGGCTTATTAAAAACAGACACACCCAAAGCAACCATCGGCAAACCCGTGATAAAAGAACAGGTGATTCAGTTTGTAAAAAAACCATTACCAGCGGGCGTACCGATGCGAACCACACGCGCGGTATTGGGTTTAGAAGATGAAAAAATCGTCCCCATTATCAGTAATCCAAACCGAAAAGAAGTAGGTGACTCTGTTTTCTACTTCCCCGGTTGTGGTTCAGAACGGTTATTTTCACAAGTAGGGATGGCAACCATTGCGATGCTGTATGAGACAGGCGCAACCACTGTATTACCACCCAGCTACCTATGCTGTGGCTATCCACAAAATGCAGGAGGCGACTTAGAAAAAGGCACACAAATATCCACCGATAATCGGGTACTATTCCACCGTATCGCCCAAGCACTCAGCTATCTAAACATCAATACCGTGATCCTATCCTGCGGAACCTGTATGGATCAGCTTTTGAAATACGAATTCGAGAAAATATTTCCAGGCTGTCGCTTATTAGATATACACGAATACCTGCTAGAAAAAGATGTGAAACTAGACGGCGTAGAAGGCATGAACTACGTTTACCACGACCCTTGCCATACCCCCGTTAAAAACTACGACCCGACAAAATTAACCTCAGATTTAATGGGGCAAGAAGTCGCATTAACCGATAGATGCTGTGGAGAAGCAGGCACATTCGCCGTCAGCCGACCCGATATATCCAGTCAACTACGCTTCCGCAAACAAGAAAGTTTAGAGCCAAGCCTACAATCCCTAACAGGAGAAACCAAAGCCAAAAAAGGCACAGCAAAAATACTCACCAACTGCCCCGCCTGCGTACAAGGCTTATCACGCTACCAAGACGATATGGGCATGGAAACCGACTATATCGTCGTAGAAATGATGAAGCATCTGCATGGTGAACAATGGAATCAAGAATTTGTTGCTAAGGTAATGGATGGGGGGATTGAGAAGGTGTTGTTGTAGGTTTTTTTGTATATTGGTGATGTTATACCTTGTTTGAAATGGAGGGGAGAAAATAATCAAAGACGTTTTTGTATAAGATTTATGAATTGTGATATCCAAAAATAGCAAGGTAGCCTGCATTGAGGCACGAAACGCGGGAGTATAATCAACTTACAAAAATCTGTGTTTCACAAATTACAGAAAGTAAGCCCTCTATAATATTTATCGCTTTATTTTTTTAGCAAAAGATGAAAAAATGCCGAGCTGAAATAGTTTTCAGTTACAATTTTGTGTAGCTGGTGTTTCTATAATTTTAATATAAAGGTGATTTATGAGTCAGCAACCTGCATCTAGACCTGTAGTTCCAGAAGGAACTGCTAGATATTTAACAACTCGTCAGCATGAGATTAAAGGTCCTGGTTTTGTTGGATATGAAACTATTTGGGAAGAGTTCCAAAAAGAGATTCCTTATGAGACTCCAAAGAAGCCTTAAGGTCTAACATACAGCTTGGATGATGAATGTCATCCAAGTTGTGCAAATATAATACGGTCATCTACACTTTTTTCTTAAACTCCCTCCTCCTAAAGCAACTGCGTAAAACATTCTACCGCTGTAAATTCTTTTGTATCTACCACACCTTGCTGTGAGTCTGGCTGATGTATTGCTAATAAATATGCAATATTATGTTGTTTTGCGGCACGTAATACGTCTAAGCTATCATCAATAAATAAGCTGTTTTCTATTTTAAAATCAATGCGTTGATGTAATCTATCCCAGAATCCTGCTTGCTCTTTCGCTAAACCAATATCATGCGATGTTATAATCTGATCAAAATAATGCTCTATCGTCGTGTGCTGAAATTTTATGGTGATTGTTTTGGGGTGAGCATTGGTTAAGAGTATGATGTGCTTTTGCTGCCGTTGAAGAAAGTTAAGAAATTGCTCTACATTCTCACGGACTTTAATACGCTGAGCAGTTTCTAATTTGAGCGTAGGAATATCCATATCGAGCTGCTCACTCCAATGGTCGAGATTGTACCAATTTAACGTACCACTAAAGTCGTTGTAGTGTGTTTTTAGCTGTGCTTTTGCATCATCAAGACTCAGTTGGTGTTTTTTTGCGTAATGTGTGGGGACATGCTCTAGCCAAAAATGATTATCATAATGCAAGTCAAGTAACGTACCATCCATATCAAGAAAGATAGTTTCTATTGTGTTCCAGTCAATGGAGATTTTATCAGCCACACTATATCCTAAGGAATTCTATGAAAAAGCCGACTATACATCAAAAAACAAAGGTTGCCAGCAGTCGTTTATTTGCCATCGAGGCGGTAGATTTAGAGTTTTCAAACGGTGAAAAACGGGAATACGAGCGATTAGTTCGTCGCGGGCATGGCGCGGTGTTGATTGTACCGATGTTAGATGATGAAACCATGTTGCTGATTCGTGAGTATGCGGTGGGGACAGAGTCTTATGAACTAGGTTTTCCCAAAGGTAAAGTCGAAGCCGGTGAGGATTTTTTAGAAGCAGCGAATCGAGAGATAATGGAAGAGGTCGGCTACGAAGCAGCAAAACTCACCATGATGAAGGCATTAAGTTTAGCACCGACTTATATGGGGCATATTACGCATATCGTGTTAGCACAAGATTTAAGCCCACACAGAGAAGAGGGCGATGAGCCCGAAGAATTAGAAGTGGTGCAATGGAATATCAATAAGTCGGATGAACTGATAGCACGCGATGACTTTTCTGAGGGGCGTAGCTTAGCAGCGTTATTTTTAGCGCAACAATTTTTAAAACAAGGTAAATCCAAACAATGAAAACGGAAGAATTAAAATCAATATTGCCAGAGCTTTTACCAGAGGTTAAGCGCATCGCTATTGAAGCAGGTGAGAAAATCATGGTGATTTTTAAGCGTGATTTTGATGTGGAATACAAAGAGGATAAGTCACCCGTTACCGCAGCCGATTTAGCCGCCAATGCATATATTATTAAAGAGCTGAAAAAACTGGCTGGTAATTTTCCTATTCTTACAGAAGAGGAAGCCACCCTCCCTTTTGATGAGCGTGCTAAATGGGAAACTTACTGGCTAGTAGACCCGCTCGATGGCACAAAAGAGTTTGTTAATAAGCGTGATGGTTTTACTGTCAATATAGCCTTAATTCATCAGCATAAATCAGTATTAGGTGTTATTTATGCGCCTGTTTTTGATGTCAGTTATTACGCTTGTTTGGGGCAGGGGGCTTATAAAGAGTCACAAGAAATGCAAGAAGAGAAAATAAATGTACGGGCTTTGCCAAAAGTACCGACATTGGCAGTGAGTCGCTCTCATGCAAAAGGTGATTTATTAGCCTTTCTGGAAGGTGTTGGTGAGCATGAAATCATCCGCACAGGCAGTTCTTTGAAGATGTGTTATGTCGCCGAAGGTATTGCAGATATTTACCCCCGTTTGTGGTTGACATCTGAATGGGACACAGGCGCAGCGCATTGTATAGTCGATGAAGCAGGTGGTAGCCTTGTTAAAACTGATATGAGTCCTTTGCTCTATAACACTAAAGATTCACTACTCAATCCTTTCTTTTTTACCATTGGTGGAAATGACCATGACTGGATGCAGTATTTACCTAAAAGTGGTGACAAAGCATGAAATTACCTGCTGCAAATGAAGATGTATCACTAGAGACAATCAAAAAAATATGTGATTTTTATTGTCTGCATGATTTATGGAAGAAAATAGAAAAAGACCCACCAGCACAAGGCTTTGTCAGTGATGGCTGTACCATGTGGCCCGATATAACAGGCGGTAAAAATATCTACCGCGCTTGTTTCTTACATGACCTTAAATACTGGGCTGGCTACCCAGGAGAAGATGTAGAACGTCTTGTTGCCGATGCGGAGTTAATGATAGACGTTGCACGTATTCGTGGCTCTACAAAAATGGCAGAACTCATGTTTCATGGTGTGAGAGTCGGCGGTACAGACAAACTAAGACAGTCATTCTCATGGGGTTTTGGACGTATTTTGTAGAATATCGTAAAGACAAAGCATGCCTTGTCTTTTACAAGTTATTTAACTGATGTTACGCACTTTAGATTTCTATTTGTGCATCTAAGTACAAATAGCACGATGCGATAGCGAGTGCGAAGCAGTATTTCCCATTCTAACCGCGCCGAGCATTTGCAAGTAAAAATGGATCAGCAGGGCAAGCTGTTTGAGCGTAGCGAGTTTTTGCCCTGCCCATCTTTACTTGTGAAGCGCAGGAGAAAGCGGGTAGCTGGGTCGCCTTTTCTTTGG
>QOAQ01000161.1 GCA_003972955.1 Aquificaceae bacterium | reverse complement strand
GCTTGTCGAAGGGTGCGGATATATCAACTGAGTTTTAATCGTTCTTCTTTAACTAAGTGGGAAATGTAATACAAGCATCTAAATTGCCCTTTTTGGCGTAAGCGTTCTATGATTAGATCATTTACACCATAAAGGAACGGCATAGAATAACGTCCCAATGTCTACAGTTTTAACATCCAAATAACTATAAGGAATATAATAATGCCAACTGCTGCTGAGCTTTTTGTCCGTTGTCTAGAAAATGAAGGCGTTCATACGATATTTGGTATTCCTGGCGAGGAGAATTTGCACGTAATGGATGCGTTGCGTGATAGCACGATTGAGTTTATTACGGTACGACATGAGCAAGGTGCAGCATTTATGGCTGATGTCTATGGTCGGCTAACAGGAAAAGCAGGCGTGTGTTTAGCAACTTTAGGCCCTGGGGCAACTAATCTCATCACAGGTTTTGCGGATGCTAATATGGATAGAGCGCCGATAGTCGGTATTGCAGGGCAGGGTGCGACAACGCGAATGCACAAAGAAAGCCATCAAGTATTAGATTTAGTGAATCTATTTGCACCCATTTCTAAATTTAGTGAAGAAATCAGAGAGCCAGAAATAATAACTGAATTAGTGCGTAAAGCGTTTAAAGATGCCCAAGCAGAAAAGCCAGGTGGCGCTTTTATTAGCTTTCCTGAAAATATCGCGGGTATGGAAGTACCTAAGGACGACGTGCCGTTAAAAGTACAGTTTCCCGTTGCCCCACTTGCTCCTCAAGAAAAAATAGAACAGGCAGCAAAAATTATAGATGCAGCACATTTTCCGATTATCATGGCAGGCAACGGTGTGGCACGCGCCCATGCGAGTGATGCGCTCATCGCCTTTGCAGAACACTTAAACATCCCCGTCGCACAAACATTTATGGCAAAAGGTTCTATTCCCTTTTCACATCCTTTGTCACTCGGCAGTGTGGGTTTACAAGCGCATGATTATGTTGCCTGTGGTTTTGACCGTGCCGATGTAGTGATTTGTATTGGCTTCGATATGGTGGAGTATCATCCGAAATCATGGCATCCCAATAAAGATAAAAAGATCATTCATATTGATCCTAGCTATGCCGAAGTCGATGCACATTATATTCTCGAAGCGGGTGTGCTAGGTGAAATATCATCATCATTACAAGCTATTGCCGCTGTTGCAAAAAATAAACACAAAGGTAAAACGGAAAATCTAAAAGGGATTATCATTAATGAACTCGATACGTTTGCCGATGATAAAAGCTACCCTATAAAACCTCAAAAAATACTCTACGACACACGTAAAGCAATGGCAGATGAAGATATTTTAGTCTCTGATGTTGGCGCACATAAAATGTGGATAGCACGTTTATTTCGTTGCGAAAAACCCAATACCTGCATTATCTCCAATGGCTTTGCCTCAATGGGAATTGGTGTTCCAGGTGCAATAGCTGCAAAAATGACCTATCCAGAAAAAAACGTGCTCACCATTACAGGGGATGCAGGTTTTATGATGAACTCACAAGAAATCGAAACTGCACTACGCTATCACATAGCCATCGTCATTATGATCTGGAATGACAGCGAATACGGTCTCATCAAATGGCATCAACAGCGTCGTTTTGGACGCACAGGAAATATTAGCTTCAATAATCCTGACTTTGTTAAATACGCGGAATCCTTTGGTGCAAAAGGTTATCGTGTTGAGACAGCAGAGGACTTACTGCCAACGTTGCAACAAGCATTCGCAGATAACACCGTCGTCGTGGTTGATGTACCTGTTGATTATTCTGAAAATATGAAGCTAACTGAAAAATTAGGTGGGCTGATTTGTCCAATTTAGTAATGGGGCAATATGTGATTCTTATTCTCCTGAATCCGTGAGGCAAATGCGGATATGAGGGATAAGATATTGGTTTCACAGTGAAATTAAAAAATCTTAGCTTCACCCATAGGTTAAGTGGGTATTTTTTAAATCACTGTGGAATCAATATCTTGTTCATCATACCGTAGTTGCCTCACGGATTCAGGATTCTATTACCCGCACCCTTCGACAAGCTCAGGGTGTTGGTTTCCTGAGCTTGTCGAAGGGTGCGGTGATAAAACGTAAAATCACAAATTAATACCATTACCAATAATCTCACAATACAATAAGGATTTATTATGGATTACACACTACAAGTTCCCAATGCTACATCAGCAGGGCAATTAGCAGTCACTTCTCCTTATGATGGTCGTCATGTTGGCTCGGTTGAAATAGTTGATTTAGCAGGTGTGGATCACGCCTTAAAAAATGCTACGGCATGTTTTGATGATAAAAATAACTGGTTACCAGCAGATCGGCGCATCAACATTCTGCGCAAAATGGCGGTGTTGATGGAAGAAAACTATCAGCGAATCGTTGATCAGGCGGTGGCAGAGGGCGGTAAACCCGTTGTTGATACGCGTATAGAAATGGATCGTGCCATTGATGGTATTTTAAATTGTATTGAATGTATTCGAGGCAATGCAGGGCATGAAATTCCGATGCGACTCAACCCCGCCTCTGCTAATCGTATTGCCTTTACGCATAAAGAACCGATTGGCGTGGTGGTTGCGGTGAGTGCGTTTAATCATCCTATTAATTTAATCGTTCATCAAATCGGTCCTGCGATTGCTTCGGGTTGTCCTGTTATTATCAAACCCGCGAGCGATACCCCTTTATCTGCTTTTTTATTAGCCGACCTCTTTAAACAGGCGGGCTTACCAGAAGGATGGTGTCAGGCAGTGATGACGGATAGCAATGAGACAGCACAAGCCTTAGTGACCGATCAACGGGTGGACTTTTTTAGTTTTATTGGTAGTGCAAAAATTGGCTGGATGCTGAAAAGTAAGCTATCAGCAGGTACGCGTTGTGCGTTAGAACATGGTGGTGCTGCGCCTGTGGTTATTGCCGAAGATGCCGACCTTGACGATATAATGCCCTTATTGGCAAAAGCAGGGTTTTATCACGCGGGGCAAGTGTGTGTATCCGTACAGCGAATCTTTGCACACCACCGTATTGCCAGAGAGGTTGCCGAACGTTTAGCCGAATTAGGTAATAATATGCAAGTGGGTGATCCTGCGGATAAGAATACGGATATAGGCCCTTTAATTCGTCACAGAGAAACCGACAGAATTGAGCAATGGGTGAATGAAGCGGTGGAAGAGGGCGCAGAATTAATCTCAGGAGGAAAACGTATTAATGACGCGTTATATCAATCTACCGTCCTATTTGAGCCAAAAGAACACAGCAAAGTCCGACAATTAGAGGTCTTTGCTCCTGTTGTTTGTGTGAATAGTTATACAGAGCTAGATGATGCTATTCATAGTGCTAATGCTGTTCCTTACTCTTTTCAAGCCGCCGTTGTGAGTAAAAATATAGATACCGCAATGTACGCTTTTAAACACCTCAATGCCTCAGCGGTAATGATAAATGATCATACCGCCTTTAGAGTAGACTGGATGCCCTTTGCAGGCTTAAAGCAGTCAGGCTATGGCGTAGGCGGAATTCCTTATACATTTAATGAAATGCAGATTGAAAAACTAGCGGTATTACGGTCAACGGCTTTAGGAGGTTAAACCTGAATCCGTGACTTCACTACGGCACAGTGAATAAGTTATTGATTCATCACGGGTTTAAAAAATACCCGCTTAACCTAAGGGTGAAGCTAAGATTTTTAAAAATCCCGTGCTAAACCAATATATTATCCCCTGTTATCCGCATTGAAGTCACGGATTCAGGTTAAAATTATCTGTTTTAAAGTGCTGATGGGCTATCATTAGCGTCTTCTAGAAATTAATAGGTTATTTGTATGAGTAAAGCCGATATTGGTCAGCAAGTTGCTGACTTTTCAGCACCAGCAACATCCGACACGACATTCACTCTTTCGGATTATAAGGGTAAGTCAAACCTTGTTATTTATTTTTATCCTAAAGATAGTACGCCGGGTTGTACAACCGAAGGGCAGAATTTTCGTGATCTTTATACGGAATTCCAAGATTTGGATACCGAGATATTTGGTGTGTCGCGCGATAGCATGAAGCGTCATGAAAATTTTAAAGAAAAACAAGCCTTTCCTTTTGAATTAATTGCAGATGAAGAGGGCGAGGTGTGTGATTTGTTTGGTGTGTGGCAGTTAAAAAAGAATTATGGCAAAGAGTATATGGGGATTGTGCGTAGTACCTTTTTGATTGATAAAGAAGGTGTATTGCGTCATGAATGGTTGAATTTACGCGTTAAAGATCATGCTGCTAAAGTATTAGAAGCGGTTAAGGAATTATAGGGGGCGAATATGATTGTACAGGTACAAGGGCAAACGGAGTTACGTTTGTCACGTTTTGATCGTGATGATCTTGAGATAGTGCTAGAAAATAAAATGCAACGTTTAAGTGCATTAGCGATGTTTGTTACATCGCTTGGGCGCTGTACCTTTGCGGTGTTAGACCATTACGCTTTGCGTATGGATGTTGAGATTGAAAATATCGTCACTAAACTGACATGGGATTTTTTAAGTGAACCCACTCGTTTTAAAGTTATTGATATGGATATTTACTGGCCTGAGCTACCTGAAAAACGCTTAAAATCAGTAGAGCGAGCGGCGCATAAATGTACTATACATACGACGATTCATGAGTGTGTGGAGATTAATATTCGTGTGTTTAATCATCCTGAAACAGAGGCTTGAGCGTAATGATTCAGCTTGTGCATTTTATCCAATCTCCGTGTTGAAAATGGAATACAACTCGTTCCCATGCTCCAGCGTGGGAATGCAGCTTGAACGCTCCAGCGTTACGAATGAGTAACGATTCACTTTACGCAGGTGTTGATTTTGGAACATCGGGTTGTCGTTTAGTCTTAATTGATCGCCAGAAAAACCAAGTTTATCATCAACAACAGCGCTATCCTCACCCCGAAAAGCAATCTCCCGAGGTGTGGTGGGAGAGCTTATCGCAGTTATTATTAGCTTGCCCTGTAAATTTAAAACAGAAATTAGCTGCTATCGCCATTGATGGTACATCGGGGACATTGCTTCTGGCAGATAAAGAGGGCAATCCTAGCTCTTGCAACTTAATGTATAACGATGCAAGGGCGAGAGATGAGGCGAAATTAGTCTCGGTAATAGCACCGCCAGAGAGTGGTGCTCAAGGTACAAGCAGTAGTTTGGCTCGTTTAATGTGGCTATTAAAACATTATCCTAACGCACCTCACCGCTATGTTTTACATCAAGCCGATTGGATTATGGGAAAACTAGCGAATAACTATGGGCATAGCGATGAAAATAATTGTCTAAAATTAGGCTACGACAGTGTTAAAGGGCAATGGCCTGCTTGGTTTGCTGACTTATCTATTCCGCTGAATGTATTACCTGAAGTACATAAACCCGCAAGCAATATTGCCACGGTTGATGAACAAATAGCACAGCAGTTTGCTTTGCCATTAAATCTAGCGATCGTAACGGGGACAACAGATAGTATTGCTGCATTTATTGCAACAGGTGCGACGAAAGTAGGTGAAGCCGTCACGTCCTTAGGCAGTACACTGGCGATAAAATTAATTTCAGATACGCCTATTTTTGCGCCTGAATATGGTGTTTATAGCCACCGTTTGGGAGGGAATTGGTTGATTGGAGGTGCTTCAAATAGTGGTGGAGCGGTACTTTTAAAATACTTTAGCCCGCAACAATTAACGGCAATGACACCCTTGTTAAAACCCGACAGTCCCACATCATTAAGCTATTATCCTTTGCTCAAAACAGGGGAACGATTTCCCTTTGCAGACCCCGATAAAAAAGCTAGATTAACCCCTCGTCCAGAGAATGATATTCTTTATTTTCAAGGAATATTAGAAGGGATAGCGGAGATAGAAGCGCAAGCTTATCAGCGATTAGCTGAATTGGGAGCGCCAGAATTACGCGCTGTTTACAGTGTGGGTGGAGGCAGTAAAAACACCGCATGGACAACAATACGTCAACATAAACTACAAATAAAAATGAAGACACCTGATAATACCGACGCTGCTTACGGAGTAGCGCTTTTGGCACGAGAAGGTAGTCATCGATAAGGATTTATAATGTTTAAAAATTTTTTCACTGGAATAGGCTATTTATTCAAAGGTCTTTCTTTAATTACAAAAAAAGGTATTCGCCCTTACGTCTTGATACCGCTACTCATTAATATTGGGGTATTTTCATTTGCTATTTGGATGGCAAAATCACAATTTGGACTTTTGATGGAGCGGTTTCTAGGCTGGTTACCCAGTTGGTTGTCGTGGGTAGAATGGTTATTATGGCCTTTGTTTGCTTTACTTATTTTAGTCGCGATTTATTATGTGTTTGCCATTGTTGCCAACCTAATCGCCTCACCTTTTAATTCTTTATTAGCAGAACGTGTGGAGATGCATCTGAATGGTTTACCTATGCCTGAATTTAAAGGCTATAAAGCGATGATGAAAACTGTTGGCAAGAGTATTGTCAGTGAATCGCGTAAAATTATTTATATGCTTAAATGGTTGCCCTTGCTCCTTGTTATCACGGTTATTCCTGGTATCAACGTTATTGCACCTTTTGCATGGGGTTTGTATGGTGCTTGGATGCTTGCGTTACAATATACGGACTACCCTATGGGGAATCATGAGTTATTTGTAAAAGAAGAGCTGGTTTTACTAAGAAAGCATCGAGGAAGCTCATTAGGCTTTGGCGGAGCAGTCACCTTGATGACAACTATTCCTGTGATAAACTTTTTTGCAATGCCCGCCGCAGTGGCAGGTGGAACTGCTTTTTGGGTGGATAAGCTCTCTAAAAGTTAATGACTGATGTTACGCAGTGGTGATTTTTCACTTTTACTGCAAGGTTTTCGTAGCCGGCTAAACTTTTATTTATTTGCAAAGAATCTTAACGGCTACGAGTTCATTTCTTTTGCGTCGCCAGTCGATCCGAACCAAAGAAAAGGCGACCCAGCTACCCGCTTTCTCCTGCGCTTCACAAGTAAAAATGGGCAGGGCAAAAACTCGCTACGCTCAAACAGCTTGCCCTACTGAT
>QOAQ01000083.1 GCA_003972955.1 Aquificaceae bacterium | reverse complement strand
AATGGAAATTTAATATATGAAAGACTATAGATTAGTGGTAATTGTTCAGATGCTCCCTGAAATTTGTCAGTTCAAGGTAAAAAATGTGAGTTTACAGGTGTAAATGATCATTTTTCAACGTAGAAATGGCGAATTTCAGGGGGTAGGTGAACGGTTACGATTGATGCGCTATCTCTTTGATCTATTAGTCTTAAAATGCAATAAGATATTTAAAGAGAAGGGACAGTTTGTCGTTAATTCATCGTCAGTTAACGTTATATTGATTATAATATTTTCAGAAAAATTGATACCTTAATATTAATTCCTGAATCCGTGAGGCAACTACGGCATGATGAACAAGCTATTGATTCCACAGCGATTTAAAAAATACCCACTTAACCTATGGGTGAAGCTAAGATTTTTTAATTTCACTGTGAAACCAATATCTTATCCCTCATATCCATATTTGCCTCACGGATTCAGGTAATTATTAAGAGTATTGCGGTAGTTAATATTAGGTTCCCCAAGCCTGATACAAATAATAATAACAATAATAAATGGCACAAAACATGAAACCACTCATCATTGCTGGCTTAGCAGTCACAGCACTTTATACCCTTTCAGGTTGTAGTCAGAACCCCCAACATATTAAGCAACAACCCCCCAAAACTGTCTCACATCATATTTCTTTTAAGCAAACAAATGCTATTGCACATAAAGTTGCTCCTCAACGTCGAGTAGCACCACGGCGTCAGGTTATGCAGCGACGCTATATTGCACCACGACGCCAAGTTGTACAGAGACGTTATATTGCACCACAAAGACGACTAGCACCACCTCAGCGTCATCAACAGCTAACTCCACCACAAAGGGCAAGCAATGGTATGCCCAACCTATCACCACAAGAAATTCGTCGTATTGGTGATCAAATTTTTGCGAATGAAAGTGGTGGAGATATAAATAAGCTTGCCCACTGGAACGTAGGTGAAAACTTCGCATCAATGGGGATTGGTCATTTTACATGGTATCCCGCAGGGCGTAGAGCACGTTTTGGTAACACCTTTCCTGGTGTATTAAATTACCTCGAATCTCGTGGCGTACGTTTACCTCAATGGTTACAACAAGCAAAATATAGTGGCGCACCTTGGAGTTCTCGTGCTCAGTTAATGCGTGAAAAAAACTCTCCACAGGTACAACAATTACAACGAATGCTGTATGAAACGCGCTATCTACAAGCAGAATATATTATGCAACGCGCCCAGCATGCAATGCCTAAGCTTGTAAAAACAGCACCACCTCATTTACGTCAAATAGTTGCAAATAATTTAAATGCTGTTGCTAACTCACGTAGTGGTTGGTATCCACTGATTGATTATGTCAACTTCAAAGGTGAAGGATTAGGTCAACGAAGTGGTTGGGGTCTATTACAAGTTTTACAAGAAATGCGCCCAGCAAACCCAGGACAACAAGCATTAAATGAATTTGCCGATGCTGCCATGCGTGTACTAGAGCGACGTGTAAGAAACTCAGACCCTGCACGTAATGAACAACGTTGGTTAAGAGGTTGGTCAAACCGTGTTTCAACCTATCGTCAAGTTATCTAGAAAATATCAATAGTTAAAATACTCAAAGGCTCATTCCTTAAGGTTGAGCCTTTTTTTATGCTGTTTTCAGTAACGACTCAACGTAATTCGTAACTACTTAAATTTTATTCTTAAGGAGCCTCTGAATCAGCTATTGAAGCATGCGTTTATTTGGAGAAGAAAAAATAGTCCAGATATTACGTGGTATATCTTTAAAATCTGTCGCTAAGCGTTGTCTACTCATATGTGACCCTTCAACGTAACGTATCCATATCGATTGTATATTACGGGGGAATTGTCGATATATTTTGGCGTATATTTCAGGGTCGTGTTCGCCACTATCACCAATTAATATAAAATGATGTTTTGGATAGCGTTTAATAATTGCTGTAATTTTATTAATTTTGTACTGTTGAGAGGATCTAAAAAATTTAAAAAAACTCTCATCCTTAAGGCGAAAATGTCGTAGCGTTATTGTTCCTTTGGGATAATTTTTCTCCATAAATGTTTTTAAACTGGGATAAAGTTGCCATGGAGAAGAGGAAACATAGTGAAAGTAAGCTCCTTTTTCTTTTAGTCGTTGATAAAGTTCAGGAAAGCCACGAGTCGTTTGATAGGGTGCGACAAAAATATTTTTAAGTAGTTTTTTCTTGTCTAAGACTTCACTGATTTTTATTGTGTCATCAATATCAGAAATAACACTTAAACCATAGGCTGGAATGAGCTGCACTTCACCGTAAACTTTATGTTGCTGAGGCATAAAGCTATCAGCCTCTATTTTCACCCAACGATGGGCATAAAGTTCTTTTCTAAAAGGAAGGTAAATATTGCTTTTGGCATGACCATTAACAGAGGTTGGATTTAATAAAACGGCTTCTTCTAAACGAATCTTACTGAGCTGGATAGCTACATTCTTATTTCCTTTATTATCAACAAGAAACCATTTGATCCGTTCTTTAAAATTTTTAGACTCTGTATCATGATCATTTAAGCCCGCTATTTCCAGTGTTTCTGCAATAACTTTTCTACCTAATTGACGCGAGACAGAATTTTCTTCTATTTCATAAACCCAGTCGTGAATAGGAAATTCCCAGAGCTTTTCACCATTAACAACGGATGCGGAGGTAGGAAAAAAAGTAATTTCATCTTGATTACTTAAAGGAGAGGCAAAGAGTGATTGAAACGTAAAGAGTAGTACTAATATAATAATTGACTTCATTATTTACCTTTGGTGAAAAATAATATTTCCCGCGATAGCGGTAGATACGACGCGCCCATTAAAATTCCAACCAAAGAATGGACTGTTTTTACCTTTACTTTGAAATGTATCAAGAGAAATATCGAGATATTGAGTGGGATCAAATAATACAAAGTCAGCCACTTGACCTATTGCCAAACTTCCTTTTGACTTATTGATTATTGCTGCGGACTTATGAGTCACGCAAGATATGGCTTGTTGAAGGCTAATCACTCCTTCTTCTACTAAACGTAACGTGAGTGGTAATAACGTTTCAAGTGCAGAAATACCGGTGCTAGATTGTTGAAAAGGTGATAGTTTAGCATCAATATCATGGGGTTGATGATCAGAACAAATCGCATCGATTACTCCCGTTGCAACGCCTTCACGTAAAGCATCACGATCTCTTTCTGAACGTAATGGTGGTAGTGTATTGCACAAGGTATTGAAGTCGCTGATATCCATCTCGGTTAAGAATAATTGGTGTGCCGCAACATCGGCTGTTACAGGCAAACCTTTGGCTTTGGCTTGTTTTAGTAGTTCGACACTTTTAGCACAAGATAAGCGACAAAAGTGTACCGATGTATTGGTTTCTTCGACTAGCATTAACATTTGCGCCATTGCGGTTGTTTCAACGGCGGTTGAAATAGGGGGTAAACCTAAGCGTGTTGCAATCGCTCCTTCGTGCGCGCAACCACCTGCTAATAAACTGTGTTCAATGGGTTGATAGAATAGCTTTAAATCTAACGTCGCTGCGTATTCCATGCTTTTACGTAATAAATTTAGCCCATGAATTGGCTCTAAGCCTTGGCTTACCGCCACACAGCCTGCTTTTTTTAGCCCGCCCATATTGCTTAGTTGTTCACCTTTTAAGCCATCCATGAGCGCACCTATAATCTCAACCTGAGTGGCTTTGGCTGCTTGTGCTTTTTCATTGATGAGATTAATGCGTGCGCTGCTGTCGATGGGAGATAATGGCTCAGGCATGGCGCAGACAGTGGTGATTCCTGAGCGTATCGCGACATTCATTTCATGCTGAATGGTTGCTTTATTTTCTTGTCCAGGCTCACGTAAATAAACAGACAGATCGACGATACCCGGCAATAACCACAGACCATCGGCATCAATCACCTTGTTATTTTTATAATTTGCAGGTGCCTCACCTATCGCAAGCACAACACCATCATTAATATAAACATCTGTAACGGTATCTTGTTGATTAGCAGGGTCAATTAAGCGCGCAGATTTTATATGTAAAGATGTCATTGTCGTGCCAACTCCCCTGCTTGTCCACTCATGGTCATTGCCATAACCGCCATGCGTATTGCAATACCATTATTTACTTGTTGTAAAATAACCGATTGTTTGCCATCAGCCACACGAGAGTCAATTTCGACACCACGATTTACCGGTCCTGGGTGCATAACAATGGCATCTTGCTTCGCTAATTTCATGCGCGCTTCGGTTAAGCCATACAAAGAAAAATATTCTCGTTCGGAGGGCAATAAACCACCTTGCATACGTTCTTTTTGTAGACGTAACATAATGACCACATCGAGATCATCCAAGCCTTCTTCCATATTATGAAAGACATTCACACCCATTTTTTCTATACCCGCAGGAATTAAAGTGCGTGGTGCAATCACACGTACTTCACCTGTGCATAAGGTAGTGAGTGCATGAATTTGTGAGCGTGCTACACGAGAATGAAGAATATCGCCAATAATGCCTACTTTGAGTGGCTGAAAATCCTCTTTATGCTGACGAATTGTGAGCATATCTAGCATTGCTTGGGTGGGATGGGCGTGATGACCATCGCCTGCATTGAGCACGCTAATATGAGCAGGACAATGACGAGCGATAAAATGTGCTGCACCACTGTGTTGATGACGCACAACGAACATATCGCAGTTCATAGCGCCTAAATTACGAATGGTATCAAGCAGGCTCTCACCTTTTGAGGTAGATGAGTTGCGTATATCTAAGGTGACAATATCGGCACTAAGGCGTTGTGCGGCAAGTTCAAAGGTCGTGCGAGTACGTGTGGAGTTTTCAAAAAATAAATTCATTACGGTTTTACCACGTAATACGGGGGATTTATTTTGTGATTTATTGGATAAAAATTGCTCTGCTCTATCGAGAATTTCTTCTAGTAGCAAAGGAGAAAGACCTTCGATAGTGAGAAAGTGTTTGAGTTGTCCATCTGTGGCTAATTGCATGGACGAGGGTAGCGCCCCTGGGGTGAGATGCTGTGCAGGTTCAGTTATCACGATGACGTATACTTAGCTCCAATGTCTCGCTATCGGATAGTTTAAAGTGACTATCGGGAGATAGCTGCTGATGAAATCCGACAACGTGTGCTGAGATGGGTAGTTCTCTGCCGCCTCTGTCTATTAAGACGACTAAAGTAATACTTGCAGGTCGTCCATAATCGAAAAGTTCATTCATTGCCGCGCGAATGGTTCGTCCTGTGTATAGTACATCATCCACTAAGATGATGTGTTTATTTTCTACACTAAAGGGCATTTTAGATGGCTTTATCTGTGGATGTAAACCGATACGACTAAAATCATCGCGATAAAAACTAATGTTTAATTCAGCTAAAGGTGCTTCTATTTTTAGTTTTTTATGTAAGACATTTGCTAGCCAAACACCTGCGGAGTGGATGCCGACCATTACAGGTTTTTCAATCTGATGGCTATCAAGGTATTGACTTAGCGCAACTGCCATCTGCTCTAAGTAGGCTGGGACATTATAATTATTATTCATTGTATTATGGTTGATTTTTAAGGGTATGAAAGTAATTTTCTAAAATAATGGTTGCTGATATTTGGTCAACATCTTCTTTGCTGACTTTTCTTTTACGTCCTTTCTGACGTGCTTCTTTAAGGCGTTGTGCTGCCTCGATAGAGGTATATTGCTCATTTTCTTGTGCCACAGGCAAATTGTATCGACCATTTAGTTGATTGCAAAAACGTGTCACTGCGGGTTTTAAAGGTGAGTCGCTACCATCTAATTCTATGGGCAGACCAACCACTAATTGAGTAGGTTGCCATGTTTCAATTAAGCGCGATATATTTTCCCAGTCAGGCTTGGTGTTTTTACTGATTAAAGTGCATTCTGGTGTAGCGGTGCAGGTAATGGTGTTACCGATTGCAACGCCCGTGCGCACTAATCCAAAATCAAAACAGAGTATAGTAGACATTTTTAGATGCTGTACTGAAGAGAGGTTAAAGGGCAAGCAAGATGGGTAGATTCATTGCTTAGAACTTCCTAAGCATTACCAACCTGATAACTGATACGGTTTAAATCGACACCAATACTTTTAGCAGAAGCTTCCCAGCGTTGTTGGTAAGGTAGTTCAAATAAAATACTTGTGTCAACGGGGGCGGTGAGCCAAGTATTTGACATTAGTTCATTTTCTAATTGTTGAGGTGCCCAATTCGCACAGCCTAAAGCGATTAAGAAATTTTCAGGGCCATTATCAAGCACAATATCTTCTAATATATCGCGTGATGACGTAACAGATAGATTGTCTGTAATCGCTAAGGTGTTTTGCCAGCGAGTTCCACCATCGTGTAGCACATAGCCTTGACCAGATTCAACAGGACCACCTAATAGCGTCATTTTTTCATTAAGCTCTTTATTATCACTGGATAACTTTAACTGTTCAAACACATCGGCAAATGGAATATCGATAGGGCGATTAATCGTAATACCAAAAGAACCTTTTTCATCATTCATGCAGACCAATGTGACAGTACGATCAAATGTTGCATCGTGTATATTTGGCATCGCTATTAATAGATTGTTTTTTAGACTGGTCATATTAAGGAACCTCTAAATAACCTAGGGGAAATTCTGTAAGTCTCCAGAGCATCATATCCTAGGCGCGCTTTGCAGGGAATGGTTGTTGCCTTCACAAAAAGTGGAACGACAGAGATGATGCTCTGGAGGCTTACCCTGCGGGGTGTAGCTAGAATTCATCTAGTACTCCAGCAACATGGTTTTGATGGAGTACTAGTACTCCAGCAACATTGTATTGATGGGTACAGAGCAATCCAAAGCGTTCAAGACAAGGCATGGGTCGCAGGCAATGGTAGTTCCCTTGGTAAGACCCATAACGCCGTATTGGACGCTTTGGGTTGCTCCCTTCGGGCGAGCCAGAAAGCGGTCATCCACGTTGTTGCACTTTTTGTGAAGGGAGTGACCATTCCCTGCAAAGTGCGCCTAGTGGCTAACCGCTTTCTGACTCGCTGTAT
>QOAQ01000139.1 GCA_003972955.1 Aquificaceae bacterium | reverse complement strand
TATTTATACCACTTGTTTTTTAAACCACGGAACACTCTGAATACACGGAAGGCTTACCCATATAAAAAGTACCAATAGAGTCAATCGGTATAATATCTATTAATAAGGGATAAGAGAGAATTCCCCCTCAATCCCCCTTTGATAAAGGGGGAAGTTAAAACAAATACACCGTTCTACGGAGAGAAGTCATGTCACGTGTATTACAACAAGAGCATATCGCCTTTGATGAATACCTTGCAGATGAGCGAGATGTCGATATTCGTAGCGAATACGTCAATGATCAAGTTTATGTGATGGCAGACACTAATGAACAACATAATACGATTGTGGGTACTTTCTCTGCCCATATAGAAATCAATTTACGCGATGGTTGTCGTGCTTGGCAGTCGAGCATGAAGGTTGTCGGTGACAATAAAGGTAAACACTTTGCTTATTACCCCGATATTATGGCGGCTTGTGGTGAGAATACGGGCAATCAATATGCTCGTACTAACCCTTTATTGATAGTGGAAGTTCTTTCACCTTCTACTATGCGCACTGACCTTACAGAAAAATTAGAAAATTATAAATCAATAGACAGTTTGTTAGAATATGTGGTTGTTTCTCAAGATACGCCTTTTTTACGTGTTTTTCGCCACAGAAATCATTGGCAGAGTGAAGCTTATTATGCCGATGATACGCTAATGCTGGAATCTGTTGGTTTAGAAATAAAAATAGAGCATATTTACCGACGTGTTCGTAAAGAGGTGGGCTTGGATGTGCCTTTTCCTATGGATAAAAGTAAGCAGAAGTTTATGTGAATTGGAAGGTGTTGAGATCAAAGGCTCTATCCGTCTAAAAGAACTTTAGGCGAGTCAGTCTCGGAACGCTGGAGCGTTCAACCTGCATTCCCACGCTGGAGCATGGGAACGAGTTGAGATTTCATATTCTATTACCCGTACCCTTCGACAAGCTCAGGGTACTAGTTTCCTGAGCTTGTCGAAGGGTACGGAGAGTGAAGTACAAAGCCCCAGATTGATACCACCAGCTGAAGACCTTCCTATCCAACTGTTCTAGTTACAAGACTCCAGCCTCGTAACCAGCTATATTTTAGAAAACGCTATATCAAATTATCCTGCCAAATATCGTCAATCACTTCAAAGTTATCAATAAAGTAGTTTCGTGTTTCCTGTAGCTCTTCTATTTTATTATTGCGTCTGCGCTCTTCTTCGCTTGGCGGGTCTTGCTCATTCCACTGTCGTAGCAAGGTTGCTTGTTTTTCAAAAAGCTTTAAGCCATAAGCGTCAACAATATAAAACATGGCACGGGCTACTTCACCTTTGTTGACATGTGGAGGCTCTACTAATTTACGCTTATCATCTATTTTGAAATCAAATTTTAGCCAGCGTCTTTCTATATCATCACTTATTTCACCAAAGCCATAGCGTCCTCGTGCCATATTCAAGTCACGTCGGGCAGGATAGATATTATGTAAATCTGATTCTATAAACTTAAACAGCGAGGAGTGACGACGACATGATTTACGATCTTTGCATTTTAAGCTATTCACTACCCACGCCATCGGAAAAATATGCTCTGCATTCATCCATTCTGGTTTGACCTGCCCAAAACGTTGTTCGCTATAAACGCTTCTCCCTCCACGCCCATATAAATCACGCCAAAAGAGCTGCAAGGTATAATTATAGTTTGATACTTTTTTCTGACCTGTATTAAATTTCATAAATATATCCTACCTTGCTTCCATTAAAATTAACATCAAACAGCGATAATTCTAATAACTGATCACAGCTATTCAGTCATTTATGTAAAAATAAACGCTTTACTATTGCCACACTTAACACAGATGAATACAATCACGGGGTTGTGTTTTCATTAAATTGAAGATGCATTCTCTAGAATTATAATTTTTCGACCTTATATTCCATGAGTAAACCTATTATTTTGTTAAGCATAACGGAGTCACTACATGCCTTGGAATGAACCAGGTGGTAATAATAACGATAAAGATCCTTGGGGCGGCAGCTCTAAAAAAGGCTCTAAAGGCAATTCTTCTGCCAATGATGTTGAAGAGCTAACCCGTAAACTCAACGATAAAGTGAGTAGTATCTTCGGTAAAAAGTCGGGAGATGGTGGTGACAATGGAGGTGGTTTAAATAAAGCTGGCGCATTGTTAATTGGTGTTGTCTTACTTGGCGTGTGGTTATTTACAGGTTTCTATACGGTTGATTCTGCACAGCGTGGTGTTGAGTTACGCTTTGGTGCTTATCAACAAACGACGCTACCAGGGTTACATTGGCATCTCCCTTATCCTATGGAAACGGTTGAGCTAGTTGATATTGATAAAAACCGTACCGCTAAAGATCGTACCCATATGCTCACTAAAGATGAAAATATCATCGATATTGGTGTGTCTGTGCAGTATAAAATCAAAAATCCTGAAGATTATCTCTTCAATATCTACCTTGCCGACTATGAGCCTCAACAGTCTTTAGGGACGCTTTATCATGTGATGCGGAGTGCGGTTCGAGAAGTGATCGGACGCAATACGATGGATGGTATTTTAAAAGAGAATCGTGCGGGTTTTGCGCCTGATACACTGATTGTCATGCAAAAAATTCTTGATCAATACAAGTCGGGTCTGCATGTTATTAAGGTTAACCTGACCTATGCAGAAGCACCTAAGCAAGTGAAAGATGCGTTTGATGATGCTAACCGTGCTCGAGAGGATAAAGACCGCTACCAGAACCAAGCGGAAACCTATTCAAAGAAAGTAATACCTGCGGCACGTGGTAAAGCGGCGCGTATTCTTGAAGATGCGACAGCGTATACCAGCCAAGTTGTTTCTAAGGCACAGGGTGATTCATCACGCTTTACTCAATTAGCAGGCGAATATCAAAAAGCACCCGAAGTAACGCGTGAACGTTTGTATCTCGAAACTATGGAAAAAGTACTGTCTAAAAATCGTAAAATTATGATTGATAGTAAATCAGGTAATAATTTACTGTATTTACCACTCGATAAATTGCAAGGCTCAAGTTCAAATAGTCGCTCGCAGCAAAGTGTTTCTCCCGCAGTTGCTAGCGCACTCCAGCAACAAATCAATAAACAATCTAAAAATATACGCAACAGTAGCCGTACTAACACAAGGGAGTCACGTTAATGAAAAATATTCTTGGACTAGTTATTGCTATCATTGCATTTGCCGTCATGTCATCAACTTTTATTGTAGATCAACGTGAAACTGCCATTAAATTTCGCTTTAAAGAGATTATTGAGTCAAATATTGAGCCTGGTTTACACATTAAAATTCCATTTATAGACACCATTGAAAAATTCAGAAAACAAATACTGACCTTAGACGCTAAACCTGACCGTTTTCTTACCAATGAGAAGAAATATGTTCGTGTAGACTTCTTTGTTAAATGGCGTATCTCTGATGCAAGTGAGTTTTATCGCGCGACCCGTGGTGATATTTCTCGCGCACAGAATCGTTTAGAGGGCATTATGAAAGATGGTTTACGTAATGAGTTTAGTAAACGCACTATCTTAGAGGCTATCTCTGGTGAGCGTGGTGAAATAATGTCGTCGTTACGTGATAAATCAAATGAAGATGCGAAAGAACTCGGTATTCAAATTGTTGATGCTCGCGTTAGTCAAATCGACTTCCCTGAGACGGTAAGTGAGTCAGTTTATGATCGTATGCGCTCAGAGCGTCAACGGGTTGCACAAGACTTCCGTTCACGTGGTAAAGAAGAGGCGGAGAAAATTCGTGCCACAGCCGACCGCGAAGCAACCATTATTGTTGCCAACGCCTATAGCAAGGGTGAAAAAATACGCGGTGAAGGTGATGCTAAATCTGCCGCTATCTATGCCGAAGCTTACTCTCAAGATGCGGAATTTTATGCGTTTTATCGTAGCTTATCAGCCTATGAAAAAGCTTTTTCTAATTCTGGCGATATGATGGTGATTGAGCCTGACTCTGATTTTTTCCGCTACTTTAAGAAAAAATCGAATAATCAATGATAAGTAATAGACAATAAAAACGTGAATATTAACTGGGACGATCTACTCACCGCTTTTGCTTTGGTGCTTATTATTGAAGGGCTACTCCCCTTCACTGTACCTGAGAAAATTAAGGATGTTTATCGTAGCTTGCAACAAGCTTCCAGTAATAATTTACGCATGATGGGGCTTGCTAGTATCATAGCAGGTCTTGTTTTGTTGTATCTGGTTTAACACTCTGATAATCCTATGACGACTATTTTCTTTATCAAAAAAGTAATTCATACGATTATCACACCACCCTCTATGACCCTACTCCACCATGGTGAATATCTCACATGACTACTTGGCTACTCCCTGAAGGCATCAATGAATCACTCCCCGATGAGGCTGAATCGCTCGAAGCATTTCGTCGTCAACTTATCGACTTATATGCAAGCTGGGGCTATCGCCTCGTCAATCCTCCTATTGCTGAATATATGGAGTCTTTACGCATTGGCATGGGGACGGAACTCGACTTGCAAACGGTTAAAGTGACCGATCAGCTAACAGGTCGTTTGATGGGCGTGCGTGCCGATATGACACCACAGGTTGCTCGTATTGATGCACATCGCATGAAAAATGATGACATTGATCAACGCCCTAACCGCCTATGCTATATTGGCACAGTTTTACGCACCAAAGCAGCGCATCAAGGTGGTTCTCGTTCACCTCGTCAAGTGGGTGCAGAGCTGTTTGGTCATGCGGGTATAGAAAGTGATTTTGAAGTAATCTCACTTATGTTGGAAACACTTGAAATAAGTGGCATTGAGAACCTAATTTTAGATATTGGACACGTTGGTATCGCGCGCGGTCTAGCGGATTATGTCGATTTAAACACAGAAGAAAAAACACGCTTCTTTGATATGCTCGCACGTAAATCACTACCAGAAATTAATGACTGGTTAGAAGAAGCTCAATTATCAAGCTCTGATGCTGATATGCTTGCTATTCTGCCTACACTAAATGGCTCTACTGACATATTAGAGTCTGCAAAATCGCAACTACTTGATGCAGGGCGTCTTGTAATAAGTGCAATAGAATATTTACAAAGTCTCTGTGAGTTACTTAAACGTCACTACCCTGCGCTAGAAATTAATATCGATTTAGCAGAGTCCCGTGGCTACGCCTATCACACAGGAATTGTTTATGCTGTCTACACACCTGATGTAGGTCATTCCATTGCCAGCGGAGGACGCTATGATGGTATCGGCAAAGCATTTGGTAATGACCGCCCTGCGACAGGTTTTAGTACCGATTTACGCACACTTGCGTCTTTATCCAAACAAAAAATATCACCAAGTAAAAAGGCTATTTTAGCACCCTCTAGTTTTGATGATGATTTAGGGAAACTCATTAAACAATTACGTGCAGAGGGTGAAATCGTTATTCGCCAACTATCCAACAATACCAGTATCACACCACAGCAACAAAACTGTGATCGTAAAATTGAGCAATCTGCTAATCAGTGGATTGTTGTCGCTATAGAAATGTGAGTCCTTAGAATTCACGAAAATGTAAACCAAAGGAAGAGTAGCAATGGGAAAATTTGTTGTCGTCTTAGGAACCCAATGGGGTGACGAAGGCAAGGGAAAAGTTGTTGATTTACTAACAGAAGATGCAGCCGCAGTGGTTCGTTTTCAAGGTGGACATAATGCAGGTCACACCTTAGTTATCGACGGAAAGAAAACTGTTTTACATTTAATTCCAAGTGGAATTTTACGTGATGGTGTTGAGTGTATGATTGGCAATGGTGTGGTATTAGCACCCGATGCTCTACTCCACGAATTAGAAATGCTAGAGGCGGAAGGTGTACCTGCACGTGAGCGTCTAAAACTTTCGGAAGCGTGCCAGCTTATTCTTCCTTATCACGTTGCTTTAGATGCTGCACGTGAAGTCGCCCGTGGCAATAAAGCCATCGGTACAACAGGGCGCGGTATTGGTCCTGCCTATGAGGATAAAATTTCTCGTCGTGGTCTACGTCTAGGTGATTTGCTTGATACCGAACGCTTCAAAGTGAAGCTAAAAGAAGTGATGGATTATCATAATTACAGCTTAAAACATTATTTCAATGCAGAAGAAGTTGATTATCAGAGCGTATTAGATGAAGCCTTAGAAATGGCTGAGATTATGCGCCCTATGGTGATCGATGTACCTTACCGTTTGCACCAACTTCGCAAAGAAGGCAAACACGTCATGTTTGAAGGCGCACAAGGAACGTTACTCGATATAGACCACGGTACTTATCCTTATGTTACCTCATCTAGCACAACTGCAGGTGGCACATGTACTGGCTCTGGCGTAGGTCCAAAAGACTTAGATTACATTTTAGGAATTACAAAAGCTTATACCACACGTGTAGGCTCTGGCCCCTTCCCAACAGAATTATTTGACGAAACTGGCGAACACCTTGCAAAAGTAGGCAATGAGTTAGGCGCAACCACAGGGCGATCACGTCGTTGCGGCTGGTTAGACACGGTTGCATTACGTCGCTCCATGCAGATTAACAGTATTACGGGTTTATGTGTTACTAAGCTAGATGTACTTGATGATATTGATACCATCAAAATTTGTACGCACTATGAGCTAGACGGCGAAAAGCTTGATATGCCACCGATTAATACACCTGAATTCTCAAAATGCACACCTGTCTATGAAGAAATGGCGGGATGGAAATCGGTTACTTATGGCATAACTACGTATGATGATTTACCAGAAAACGCCAAGCTTTATCTAAAGCGTATGGAAGAGTTACTAGAAACGCCGATTGACATTATTTCAACAGGACCTGATCGTGAGCATACAATGATCTTGCGTAATCCTTACGAAATTTAATTTTACTCCATACTTGGTAGAGGCGTTAAATACAACGTCTCTACTAAAACACCCCACTAATAATATCACCAGAAAACCCTCTCCCTGCTAAAAAACGTGATTGACGCGCTCTTTCTTTAAAGTCTTTCGGTATTTCTCGCCCAAAACGTTTTTCCCGTTGCTCTTTCGCTAGTAGTAGCCAATCAACACCTTCTTCCAGCACAGCAGCATCAATCAAATATTCTTTAACACCACGTTGGCGTAACTCATATCTAATTTTCATTTCACCCTGTCCGCGTGCAACACGCGAGCGTACAAACATTTCTGCAAAACGCTC
>QOAQ01000112.1 GCA_003972955.1 Aquificaceae bacterium | reverse complement strand
GAAAAATAGTTTAAACCACAGAATACACGGAAGCATTTCTGATAATTAAGGACGCTCCTTAAAACGAATAAAACAACCAAAAAGGAAATAACAACACCATGTGCGGAATTTGTGGAGAATATCGACTCGACGGCAGTCTTCCTGAGCTTAATAACATCCAAGCGATGCTAACAAAACTCGAAAAGCGTGGTCCCGACCATTCTGGTACGTTCTCCGATGGTGCTTTAGCTTTTGGGCATCGTCGCTTGTCGATTCTCGATTTATCCGAAAAAGGCAATCAACCGATGATCGACCCACAACTAAGTTTAGCCTTAGTTTTTAACGGCACGATCTACAACCACCCTGAGTTACGCAAAACACTCGAAGCCAAAGGGCATACTTTCTTTTCCACAGGTGATACCGAAGTTATTTTAAAAGCCTATGCACAGTGGGGTAGAGACTGCGTTAAGCGTTTTCTGGGTATGTTCGCCATTGCAATATGGGATTTAAAAGCAAAAACCTTGTTTTTAGCACGCGACCGCATGGGTATTAAACCGCTTTACTACTCGCAATCAAAAAAGGGCTTTCGTTTTGCCTCAAACGTACAGGCACTACTAGAAACGGACGACATTGACACCCGTATCGACCCCATTGCCTTACATCATCAATTTACCTTACATGCGGTCATCCCTGCACCACGTACTATCTTGCAAGGTGTGCGAAAATTAGAACCTGCACATAGTCTAATGATTGAAGCCAATGGTGAGCAAACACTCGAACGCTATTGGACTTTAGATGCAACTCGTCCCGAAAAAGAATTAAGTGATGGCGAATGGACCGAGGCGATACACGAGTCACTAAAAACAGCCGTGCGGCGTCGTAATGCAATCTCCGATGTACCTGTAGGTGTATTGCTTTCAGGTGGGCTAGATTCCAGTCTATTAGTTGGTTTGCTTGATGAAATAGGCATAGAAGACATCCGTACTTTCACCATCGGTTTTGACGATCAGCCCGAAGAAAAAGGTAATGAATATGAGTTTTCCGATGCGGTAGTAGAGCGTTTTAATACTAATCATACTAAAGTGCATATTCCCAATGAGCAGACCTTAACACGCTTGCCAGAAGCCATTGCCAATATGTCAGAACCCATGTTTGGACAAGATGCAATCGGTTTTTATCTACTTTCTGAGCAAGTCGCCAAAGACGTAAAAGTAGTGCAATCAGGGCAGGGCGCAGATGAAGTCTTCGGCGGTTACTTCTGGTACAACAAAATGCACGAAGCCAAAGGCTCGACAGTCGAACGCTTCCGTCAATTCTATTTTGACCGTGACCACGACGAAATGGCAGATATGCTCATGCCTGACTATATAGGACGAGATTACACCGCTGAAACCATCAAAACCCTGTTAGAGCAACCCAAAGCAGACCGCTTTATCGACCAAGTGCTACGCGCAGACACCACCACACTTATCGTCGATGACCCTGTAAAACGTGTTGATAATATGACAATGGCATGGGGCTTAGAAGCACGCGTCCCCTTTTTAGACCATGAATTAGTCGAACTAGCCGCCAAAATGCCACCGCATCTGAAACTACAAGACGGCGGAAAATATGTACTAAAACAAATATCACGCGGCTTAATTCCCGATAGCGTAATTGATCGTAAAAAAGGCTACTTTCCCGTGCCTGCATTAAAATTTGTACGCGGTGAGTTTTTAGACTTTATGCGCGATATTTTAAACTCGCAAAGCTGTCGAGAACGTGGCTTATATCAACGTAGCTACGTCGAAAAACTACTAAAAAAACCAGAAGATTATCTAACCAGAATCCAAGGAAGCAAGCTATGGCACATGGCATTGTTAGAACACTGGTTGCAGATTAATAAAATATAGATGGATGGGAGGATGGCTAAAAAAAGCTATTTGATATTTTTATTGTCTATCTTTTTCCTGTTTGCAGGCTACTTAGCAATGGCCCCACTAGATCGACACGATTGGCTTTTAGAAAATCTACTAACCGTCATTTTCATTATAGCTTTATTGTTTAGCTATCGCTCTTTTCCCCTATCGCTGACAGCTTATACACTTATTTTTCTTTTTTTAATATTGCATGAAATTGGCGCACATTTTACCTATGCGAAAGTCCCTTATAATGACTTTTTTATTCATTTATTCCAGTTTGATGTCAATGCTTTCTTTGGTTTTGAACGTAATCATTTTGATCGTTTAGTACATTTCCTTTACGGCTTTTTCTTGGTTTATCCTCTTTATGAAATCTTTCAGCGAGGCATCGGTTTAAAAGGATTTTGGGGTTATTTCTGCGCGGTTAATGTGATTATGTCTAGCTCAATGTTATTTGAATTATTTGAGTGGGCAGCGGCAGAGATTTTTGGTGGCGATCTTGGTGTTGCTTATTTAGGAACGCAAGGTGATGTATGGGATGCACATAAAGATATGGCACTGGCTAGTTTAGGCGCTTTGCTTGTGATGTTGGTGCTTGCTTGGTTTAAGGGTAAGTCAAAATCATTGTGATATGCACATATCAGTTGGTCACCATTTTTTAAACAGTTAGCGGGGAAATATGCCTCTTTTTTTATTCCTGTTCTATAGTCATTTTTGAGGGCTTTTGGATAATTATCAGCTGTATTGTTTATCACAATAATGTGTGAAAAATCACAAAATAAACAATAATATCATTGTATTATATCGCCAGTCCTTAAGAGATTAAAAACAAAGTGGGAGCTGGATATATGAAAGTAACGTTCTATGGGGTGCGCGGGTCGATACCTACCTCCAGCGAAAAAACGATAAAATACGGTGGGCATACCTCCTGTCTCTATGCTGAGGTTGACAACAAAGTACTTGTTTTTGATGCAGGGACAGGTATTCGTAAATTAGGGGGTGATCTCATCCAAGATCAGCGCGATATTTATTTGTTTTTTAGTCATTATCACTGGGATCATATTCAAGGTTTCCCCTTCTTTAAGCCTGCGTATCAATGCGGGCGCACAATTTATCTTCTAGCTGCCTATCTCCCTGCAAAAAATGCCAAAGCTGTTTTAGATCAAATGGTAGACCCTCACTTTCCGATTCCTGGTGACCAAATACAGGCAAAAGTCCGAGTGATGCCAATGGATGATGACAATAATTTGATACTAGAAAATACAAAGATTACGACCCGTGCGTTAAATCATTCTGGAGGCGGCGCGGCATATCGTGTTGAGACATCGCAAGGTAGCTTTGCTTATGTAACAGATAACGAGTTATACCCACCCAATGCAGTTAATACGACATGGGAACAATGGGTTGATTTTTTACAAGGTGTCGATGTGCTTATCCATGATGCAATGTATTTAGATAAGGAATTATCACGTATTCACGGCTGGGGGCATTCACTCGTATCGCAAGTATTACAATTAGCCAAAGAAGCTAAAGTTGCGAACCTAGTTCTTTTTCATCACGACCCCGACCGTACTGATAAGCAACTAGAGAAGATATTAGCAGAGAGCCAGCAGTGGATGGAGAAGGAATATGCAGACTGTAAAGTGACCTTGGCAAAAGAAGGCGATACCTATCATATCTCAGCATCAGGCGTTGAGCTAAAAAGTAGCTGATAAAAATTGGGTAGTGCATCAATTTGTGACTGTTTTTATATCGCTGCACCCTTCGACTAGTACTCCAACAATGTTGCTGGAGTACTAGCATCCTGAGCTTGTTGCCTGTACTGAGCGAAGTCGAAGTGAAGAGTGTAGAGATAAAGCACAAATTAACAGCACTAGCAAAAATTAATCTATTTTGAACTACACTTTTGTGTCTTATTAAAAAGTAATACAGGTTCACGTCCATAAGAGACGAAACCGATCTTATTAAAATAAAAGCAACCATTTTAAATGACAAACACGTTGGAGAGAGAATGAATAGAAAAAACCGCACTTTGGCTTTTTTAGCCAAAAACTACCATCCTTTTAACCGCTTTACTTTCGAGATGCTGAAAGGTGCGGGTGATGCCTTGCGTATTTTTGACATAAAAGGAGGAGAGACTTTTCATATACAGCCTGCAAGTGAAGAGGATTATTTGTTTGTGACAGAAGGATCTGCCTATTTTTTAGGGAAACAAAACAATCAAAGCAATGTATCAGCATCACAAATAGGCGCACAACCTATTTTATTTAATGATGCAATAACAGTTAGCACAGACAGTAGTGCTACAGTATGTCATGTGGATACATCACTCATTAATGATTATTTGTCCTTAAAAGATATTTTAGATTCTACAGTCAAAGGCGAAAGTGATTTTTCAGTTGAACGATTGATGTTTTTGAAGTCCACCAAAGTATTTCGTTTATTACCTATTAATGTTGTCGATGAAGCGGCTAAACGTTGTGAAGAAATAACGGTAAGCAAGGGCGATGAAATTATTAAGCAGGACTCACGAGCGGATGCATTTTTTATCTTGCTAGAAGGTGAAGCTGAAGTTTGGCGTGAAGAATTAGACGATGATGAGCCACAAATGGTCGCGTTGCTAGGTAGCGGTGATACCTTTGGTGAGGAAGCGTTGATTATAGGGGGCGCACGTAATGCTTCCATCATCATGACAACAGATGGAAAATTGCTCAAGCTATCTAAAGCTGATTTTGATGAGTTAGTTTCGACACCTGCGTTACGCTCGGTAAGCCCTGAAGTCGCACAAACCATGGTTGAAAAAGGTGCTGAGATTATTGATGTTCGCTATGAAGAAGAGTATCAAGAAAGCTTTATCCCAGGCTCGGTGCTTATACCCTTGCCCGATTTGCGTAGCCATATTGCAGGTTTAGATGAAAATAAAGAATATCTGATTTTATGTGGTGTAGGTTTGCGCGCTCAAGCTGCGGCACTCTTACTGCGTCAACAAGATATTAATGCGACTGTTATCGAAGGTGGAATAAAGGCATGGCCATTTGATACCGCAAAATCAATGGATTTAGAACTCATTATGTTTGACTTTTGCCCCTTTGCACAACGTGGCGCAATATCACTCCAGCATAACGAAATACCGCATAAACTAACTTATCTTGACCCTGATAATTTACCCGATTGGTTTGCCGAGGTGTCACCGTTTGGCAAAGTGCCTATTTTACGTGTCGATGGTAAAACCACTATCTTTGAATCATCGGTTATTAATGAGTTAATCGCTTCGATTTCAAATAAAAAAATGCTCCCTGCTGATCCTGTCGAGCGCAGTCTATGCCGAAGTTGGATTGAATTTGGCTCAACCATGTTAGGGCAGTTAACGGGCATGATTTCTGCCAGTGATGAGTCTGCTTATAAAGCAATTCACAGCAGTTTCTTAGAAAATCTCGAACGCTTAGAAGAGCAAATGAAAGATCGAGCGCCGTATTTTGCAGGTGATTTATTTACTCTGGTTGATTCAACCTATGCGCCCCTCTTTATGCGTATGTTCTATTTGAATAAGCGTATTGATCTGTATTCAGAAGAGGATTTCCCTAAAACAATGGCATGGGCAAAGAAGCTACTGTCACTTGAATCGGTGATAACCTCTGTACCCTCATCATTTGATGATATTTATCAGCAGTTTATCCAGCGCAGAGGTTCTACTGGGTATCTTGCTAATGCTATGAGTCATGCGGCGTAGTTCTTATGAATGAAAAGTCGCCTATAGAAGACTTGAATGCTGAGGATGTATCTAAAGTACTGCAAACGATCATTGCTAATAACCATGAAACTATGTTGGCATTTAATGATGCGATGAGTAAGCGTGAAGCCCTGAGTATACGTATAGGAAAACGTACTACTCAGATTTTACGCTTCGGGATTATGAGCATTTTGCTTATCAGTGCATTGATGTTTTTCTTGATTCAATCACTCTCTAAACACATCGATACGATGGCAAGTAATATCACCCATATCTCCGCAACAATGGGAAATATGGATAAGAGTTTTAGTGCAGTAACACAAACACTCAATCATATTGATAACACAATGGGCGGCTTGAATAGTCATATTGAAGCCATGCGTAGGGATATTCATAGTGTCCCGCAAATGACAAAAACCATGCAAGTACTACAAGAAAATGTAGCTGATATGGATACTTCGATAGTGAATATGACTGGCGATATGCGTGCTTTAAATCAAAACACATCAGGCATAAACCAACAGTTTGCAATACTTATACAGCAAATGAGAATGATGACGCATGATGTTAATCGTATGTCAGCACCTATGAAAATGTTTCCTTTTTAGGGCGTTTCTCTTTATTTTCTTTTGTAGGGTCGGTGTAGCTTTGCGAAACCGACCATGATACGCGCTCGAACTTGGTCGGTTCCGTAAACTTCACCGACCCTACGATTAAGAAAGTGTAAACGGGCAAAGAAGGATGCCCCTTTTTAGGTTATTTCTCTTTATTTTCTCCTCTGAAGGTAGTCATTTAGCAATACTTGAATTAGAGCAAATTACCCGTCCCCTCGACAAGCTCAGGAAACCAGCTCCCTGAGCTTGTCGAAGGGGCGGGTACAAACAAATGGCACTTTACCAATGCCGAGGTAATTTCTTTTCAATACTAATACGCTTTTTATCAATTTCAATATAACCACCCTTGCGTAACTCCGTTAAAATACGCGATACCATTTCGCGTGATGAGCCAACCATTTCAGATATATCTTGTTGGGTTAAGCGTTGTGTCATTAGCTTGCCATTTTCTTCTCGTGCTTCTTTGTAAAGCAGTTGAATTAAACGTCCATAAATATCTAAAGAGGTGAGGCTACAGATTGTCTCATCGACTTCACGTATACGAGCCGTTAATGCTTTAAACATGGGGTAACAAATATTAGGATGTTTTTGTAAAAAAGCATCAAACTGTTCATAGGTGAGTTGTAAAGTAACCGTTTTTCCTAGTGATATTACCGAGGCAGAGCGCGGTTCGGCATCTAGTAGGCTGAGTTCACCACAATAATCCCCCTCATTTAAAAAAGCGAAAATGGTTTGTTTGCCTTCATCATCATTACTAAAGACTTTGACGCGACCACTGACAATAAAAAACATGCTACGGGAAAGGTCACCTTGTGAAATAAGCAGTTGGTTTCGACTGAATTCTTTTTTTATCAGAAGGCTAGAAAACTCTTTTAGTGTCTCGTCACTGAATCTTGAAAATAGTGGTATTTTAGATTTAGACTCGCAAATTAAATCTATAAAAAACATCATTGATGGTGAAATAAAGAAAATGATTTCAAGTTAAAGTGTTTGATTAAATGCAATTAAAAGCAGCTAACAAATTGCTTAACTTGACAGCTAACTCAGCCCATCTT
>QOAQ01000099.1 GCA_003972955.1 Aquificaceae bacterium | reverse complement strand
TTGTGAAGGGAGTGACCATTCCCTGCAAAGTGCGCCTAGTGGCTAACCGCTTTCTGACTCGCTGTATCCATCAATACAATATTGTTGGAGTACTAGTATCAATAATTAATCAGGATTCCCGCATGGCAATAAAGACAGGTGATAAGCTCCCCTCTTTTACTTTAAACGATCAAGATGGAAAACCCTTTTCTATTGATGAGCTTATTGGTAAAAAGAATATCGTCATTTACTTCTACCCTAAGGATGAAACTTCTATTTGCACTGCTGAAGCTGAGGGGTTTCGTGATGCCACTTCGAGCTTTGCAGGTTTAGATGCGGCTATTATTGGCATTAGTTCCGACAGTGTAAACAGTCACAAAAAATTTGCTGAAAATCATAATCTGCCTTTTACTTTACTCAGTGATTCAGACAAGAAAGTGCAAAATCTCTTTGCTGTACCTAAAGACTTATTAGGAATGCTTCCAGGTCGCACCACTTACATCGCCAACAAAAAAGGCATCGTCATTCATATTTTTGACCATGCTTTTTCTGCCGATAAGCATGTCGTAGCGGCACTAAAATCATTACAAAAAGAACAGTCCAATCAAAAAAAATAATGATAGACTATATAAAAATAATAGAACTATAGTCTTTCATATATTAAATTTCCATACCCTTCGACTCCGCTCAGGGGGCTCGTACCCTGAGCGGACTTGGTTTATCTTGAGCGAAGTCGAAAGGAAGGGAAATTATTTAAGTGAATGTCTATATTCAGGCATCTCCCTAATTTTTTAATACTCAGGCACTCTCCACTATGTTGACACTTTATCAATTTAACTCCTGCCCTTTTTGCTGGAAAGTTAAAGCGCTCTTGAACTATACAAAACAGCCCTTCGAGACTGTTGAGGTCACTCCTTTTGGTACGCCCGAGCTAGACTTTACTGATCATAAAAAAGTCCCTGTTTTAAAAGATGATGACAAGGTAATTGTCGAATCAGCAACCATTATCGAATACATCAATACACATTACACCAAACTACCTGTTAGTGATGATGCTAAAAAATGGACAGCTTGGGTTGACGATACCTTGGTGCACTACCTACCACCGTTGATTCATCCTAACTTTAGAACGTCTTTTCGCCATTTTGCATTGATTATGCAAAAGGGACAATTCAACTGGCTTAAGGGAAGCTTTGTCCGCCTAATGGGGGCTTTAGTCATGCCACGTGTAGCAACTAAAATGAAGGCTAAACACAATATTCAGGATGTCGAAAAAGAGTTTCTACAAGCTATCGATCACTGGGTAAATAATGGATTATCAGGCAAAACATTCTTTGGTAGTAACAAACCAGACTTTGTTGATTGCAGTGTATTCGGCATCTTACGTTCGGGAGATCAACTCGGCGTGATTGATCTCGCAAAAACACACAATGCGGATTTTGGCAAATGGTATGATGCTTGCTATCCTTTAATGAATGGCGAGTAAATTATTTATGCTAGGAAACTTATAAAATGCAACTCTATTCCACACTTTATAAAAAAAATATGCACATACTTCTTGCTATTTTTTCTGTCTTAGCATTTTTAAGCCCTCCTAGTTTTGCCGAAAACACGCCCAGTGACGCCATCAAATTATTTTATCAACTAGTATCCAAGCAGCAGTGCTCTGAAGCAGTGAAAATTCGTCCAAACTATACGGTGGAGCGCTGTAAAAAAGTCACAAAAACTCACATTTATAAAGTGACGACCGAACTAAGTGACGACAAAAATGCAGTTATTTTGCTAGAGCTAGATTCTTTTTTAGAGGATAAAAAAAATTATTTTTTTGGCTATGTAAAACTCATAAAGAAGAATCATAAATGGATAATTACAGGGCCTTTTAAAAATAGAGAAGATTACTGGTTAGATGAATACATAGATGCCTATATCCCCGAAGGCATTAAGGGAGAGGCTGTCGAAGAAGAGACGCTTGATTCTCCTGTTAAAAAATCTGCTAGCAAACAAGTATCAACACAAATAAAAAAAGTATCTCCTAAACAACAAATAACAGAGCCTCCTAAAGCGCCAATAAAAAGAAACACAAAGAAAACAGAAACAACCCCGCCTCCTGGTGACTCTATTGATGCTGATGAATTTAAAGAACCCAACAAATATCAAGCAATACAGTCAGAAAAAAAACATCCTAACAGCACAGTAGAAAAGCTAACAACAGCAGAAGCAAATAAGTTTATGCTTGGTGAATATGCCATTGAAGGAAATTACACCGCCCTACTAAGAAAAATACGAAAAAATTTCCCTCAAGAAGCGATTAGCAATATTCTACTAATTGATCAAAGCCGTAATACCATTTACATCTATAACAACACTGATTTATTACTCGCTTTTTTCCCCATACTTTCTTCTGACAATTCCAGCTTTCCATCGGGTCTTTATAGGATTAACAGCCAAAACTCACTAGAATTAAACGATCAGAAAGAACACTTGGAAAACCAATCAATCACTTTAGAGAAAGTACAAAAAATAATACTACCCGAATCTAACCCTACCTCTAAACAGAGGGCAGAACAGAAACAATATTATATTCGTGATTTATTTGATGCTGACAAAAACAACAGCATCCTGCTTAGCCCTATTGATAACACCAAGCTCCGACAGCTTATTTTACCGTCAACAATAGTTTATAAAGGACAATAAGAATATAATAAGAACTCAGGATTAAATAAGTGACGGAATTTAACATCGATTTTTTGTTTCAGATTGGATTATCTAAAAAGGCGCATAGTTATTCTACGCAACGATTTTAGATCATTCAAGCTGGGACAAAAAGGCACGTTAAGTTTCGTTAATTATTTAATTCTGAGTCCTTAGCTTATTTTTTAAACTCTATGGTTGATTATTGCCATTCTATCTACCATAATAGGATTAGAAACGGATTTCTTTAATTAACAGCTACTTGCAAGACATACTTATCAGCCCCCTTTAAACACTGTTAAGGTAATCTTGTTTTAGTGCAATCAGCGTAGTAATAACTCATGCGTGTAATGGGAATGTTAGTGATACTCGTCATCGCTATGTTTATCATTTTATTATCTTTTATGACAATAAATGATAAATCGACGACCTCACTAGAAAACACACAAGCAACCAATACTCAATCTTCTACAGAGATGAATACCAGTGGTGTCGTCAGCACTCCGCTCGCCTTGCCTGGAAAAGGAAAACAAGATTTACAGTTTCAATATATTCAGGAACAATTAAAAAATAAACGCAATGAAACAAAGTTAAGCTATCAACAAAAAATTGAACTGCAACGAATGGAGTACAACAACCTTACTGAACAGCAACGCATGCTACATGAAAAAGAAATGCAGAAAAATGCTTACTCTAATGCGGAAAAACTTAAACAGAAGGAACTACAGCAGGCCTATTTATTAAAACAACAAGAGATTCGCAAATTAGAAAAAGATAAGCAGTATGAAGCAGGCATGACTGACAAGCTACTCGCGTTTGAAAAAGAAAAACTACAGATGACACAAACACATGAAGAAGCCTTAGCATTACAACAAGGAAAGGCGCAACAACAATCAGCATTAAGCACTATACTGGTTTTTTCTGCGCTTATATTTACCATTAGCTTATCGTATTACTTGGTGTCGTCACATAATTTACAGCGCAAGAAAGAACTCGCTCAAATTGAGCATGACAAACTATTTGCGTTAAAACAACAAGAAGCAATGCAAGAAACCCGCATTAAAGTTTTAGAGTCCATTGCAGACTTACCAGGCTCTGATAAAAAAGAAATTATAGAAGGACTCGTAGGATTAAATAGAACCTACGAAGAACTTGAGCAAACGACTGTTGACGAGCCTCCTATTGAGATAGAATTGACTGAGCTTAATCCGCCACAGATGAAACAAGTGCCACGCACATAAGGAGCTATTATTAATATATTAACAGCACAAATCTTGAGTATAAACATTCAAGCTGAGTTGTTAGCTAATAGCTCCTTTTCCATAAGATCATGAAAAAAGCTCAAACAGTCTACCTCGTTGATGGCTCTCGTACTCCCTTCAGTCGTCAGATAAGACGCACATCAAAAAATATTGTTGTTTACGATAAGCTTGACCTAGCACTTACTACTGCTCGCACCCTACTCCTAAAACAAGGGCTATCTGCAACCTTATTAGATAGCATTATCATTGCGAGCCACACGCACACTAATAATGATAATTTAGCACGACAACTATCACAACGGCTTCAATGCAACTCTCGTTGCACGCCTAATACTTTTACAGCAGGTGAGAACTGCGGACTACAGGCCTTATCATATGCTCACCAACAAATTACATTTGGAAAAAAGTCATTAATACTCATTAGTGGCGTGGAAACAGCAGAAACACCTCCTATTGCATTAAATACGGAACTATCACAGTGGATTAGAGATTGGAAAAATAGCCAAGGCTTCAGACAAAAAATTAAAGTCTTCAATAAGCTCCACACCAAACACTTTCATAAAGATACAGCCAAAGACGACACAAAAGACCAATATTATGAATTACATAAGGAGATAGCAGAAAAGACTGCCTACTACTTTTCCTTGTCTACAAAAGCAATGACAGAGTACGTGAAATTAAGTCAACGTCGTTTAAAATACGCCCAAAGAAATCAGCTTATTAAAGGTATCGTTCCTATATTTTACCCAGATGGCACTAGCCTTCATCGTGATGAGGATATTATAAGCACCAATTCTGAGTCACTTAAACAAACGATTCTCTCAGGAAACCCTCCCACTGGAATTATAAGTAAAGCCAGTATAATGCAAAAAACAGAAGGCGCTTCTAGCCTATTATTAGCCAGTCAAGAGGCACTAAATAAATTCAATTTAACTCCCTTAGCACGACTTTCTACACCCACACAAGGTAACAACGACCAAGCGATTGAAGATTTATTAAGCCAAAACAATTATCAAGCAGATGACATTAATTATTGGGAATGGGATGAAACATCGGCTGCTGAAATATTGGCGCTTGAATATAAACCTCTATTTAAATCCACAGAAGCCTTTCAGTCTCTTAATAGCATTAATATTGATGGAGGCTCTCTCTCTTTAGGCTCTCCCAATTGTGCCAATAAATTACGCTGTGTTTTACAGTTAGCTCACATCCTAAAAAGAAACCAAGCACACACTGGCATATGTCACTTCAGTTCTGCTAATCAACAAAATAATGCCTTACTCCTCCATAGTATTGGAGACCACAAAAAATGAGTAGTTTTGAACACATAAAGATTGTAAGAACAAAAAATGAGATTGTTTGGCTGACAATAGACTCTCTTCATAATAACAATAATGCATTAACCTCTGATCTCCTCAAAGAGCTAAAAGAGGTTGTTATCAGCTTAAAAGGAAAGTCCTTTAAAGGGCTTGTCATTAGCTCTGCTAAACAAGATGATTTTATCGCAGGAACTGATTTAGATATTTTACTAAGTCTCAATACAAAGAAGAAATCGGAGGTCTTTACTAGCCTTGGAAATCAACTCTGCCGCCATCTTAAAAACCTCGACTGTACTACTGTCGCTCTTATTAATGGGAATTGTAGCAATTCGGGGTTAGATATAGCGCTAAGTTGTGATATTCGTATAGCAAGTGATACAAAAGAAACACTTTTTTCTTATCATGATATCAAACAGGGACACTATGCAGGTTTTGGTGGTATCAGCTATTTAATAAAACACAAAGGGCTAATACCTGCACTTAATATTATCACCCATAAAAGCTACTTAGCGCCAGAGGCTTTAGCAATTGGATTAATCGATTATATTGTTCCTAAACACAAATTTCATCAGACTGCAGAATACTTAATAGAACGGGTGAATGAGCAGCAACAAGCAAAACCCTCTTCTAATTGGAGACACTGGGGAAGAAAATCATTTTTACCCAGTAAACTAAGCGCCTATCTTGCCTATAATAAACAGTTAGAAAAAACTAAAAATCATAGTGAAAAAAATGCTATTAACAGCATTATACAAACATGGAAAACATATAATACTAGCCCCGACGCAGCACACGACGAAGCTTCTTCTGCTAGCAAACTATTAATATCTGATCCTGTACAACAGCATTTAAAACTAAATAAGCTATATCAACAACTTGATGAAAACATTACTGATCTAAACCCACAAACACAACATGTCCATATATTAGGTTGTGGGGTTATGGGTCGTTATCTTGCTAGACTCTGCGCTGAAAATGGGTTTCTCGTTAGTATTTATGACACTCGTCAATCTGCCTTAGAACGACTTCTCCCTGAGCTCTACCAATACTTAGATAAAAATCACCCCGACTCCCCAAAACAACAACGCCTTCTCGATAAAATTATTATCGATATTGATAACTCTGGACTCAATAATGCAGACATTATCATTGAGGCAACTCCCGAAGAAAAACACGCTAAAGCTTCCTTACTTCACGATATAGAGCAACAAATAAAATCTGAGGCTCTTATTTTAACAACAACATCTTCTCTACCATTAGATGAAATATCCAAGGGTATGACAATACCAGAGCGATTATCCCTCTTTAACCCTTACCACCCTTTATTCAACAGCCCTATCGTAGAAGTCAGCTCACAAAAAGAAAGCAGCGATATCTACATAATAAAATCTTTTGCTAAAGTATTAAAACTCAAACCTATTGTTGTCAAAAATAAAGCAGGTTATCTGGGTACTCGACTGTTGATGACATACATTAATGAAGCAATGCACATACATCAATCAGGCATCTCAATCCAAGCTATAGATAAACAAACTAGCAATATAGGTATGAGTCATGCTCCTTTTGATCTTATTGATATTATTGGTATTAAAGAGTGTCTAACAATAGCAGAATCACTAGCAGATCGTTTAGACTCAGATGTTCCTAGTATTCTTATTCAAAAGAATGAACAAGGACAGAGCGGCAAAAACTCAGGAACTGGATTTTATCAATATAATAAGGGCAAAAAACAACACTCATTATTTGACAAAATACTTCATTCATCACCGTCAAAAATTAAGAACCAAAAAATAGAAGAAAAATTAATAGAAAAGATCATTAATGAAGCAAGAGTTTGCTTACAAGAAGAAATAGCCGAAAAAAGAGAGCTTGTAGATCTCATCGCTATTATCACTACTGGCTTTCCAACTGAAAAAGGCGGACCACTCTCATATTTAGATACATTATAGCGATCAGAAATCTAAAGTATTAGATTTCTCTATATTAACAATATCAAAATCAGACATCTGCAACTTACAGAAATTAAGCAATTTCTAAAATATCACCCATAAAAAAAGCCCCTGACCATTTCTGAATCAGGGGCTTTCGTGTAACAACCTGGTGATGACCTACTTTCACATGGGGAATCCCCACACTATCATCGGCGATGACACTTTTCACTTCTGAGTTCGAGATGGGATCAGGT
>QOAQ01000050.1 GCA_003972955.1 Aquificaceae bacterium | reverse complement strand
CAGTAGTTGCCCAAACTAACCCCATCGACTCTGGTAGCCCGACTAAACTCATTAATGGCTCTAGAATTACTCCAAGGTATTGAATAATCCCTAACGATTCTAAAATTTTCACCGCTATAATAATTGGGATCATTATTTTAAACAGGGAGCAGGAGACGTCGAATATTTCTTGGGATAGTTGTTTGATAAATAACTTCATAAAATAGTTATAGTGACAGTTTCTTCACTATCTTAATGGATTGTATTTTCTAATAATATTTTAGAATTGAATAGCCTACTCAGCTTACAGTTGGTAAACAAAATACCACGCTATAAAAGCTAACCATATTATAAAAGCAACCAAAAAATACACTCTGTAAAAAGCGGTGTACTTGAGCAAATAACCAAGACAGGCGAAAGTCGCTCCCAGAAAAAAGAATCCCATAAAAATGGCATTAAATCCTGTTGAGTGGATAATTACATTTGATTTTGGTGAACCTGTTGATATTTCTTTTTCGGTTAGTGCTATAAAAGCCAAAGATGCAAAAATAATAAAACCCGCAATACTGGCAAACTTTTCAACCCATAGTAATTTATTGTTCATCATTATGTTTCTCTAACACAAAAAAAAAGCCCACCCAATGGGCAGGCTTTCTTTAATCACAAGGATTATTTACTTAGCTGAGTGACCACTCAACTTAATTTCTACTTTGTCTTCGTCTTTAATGCCTGCGTAATATTCGCGAAGGATTTTTAATACTTCTGGACGAGAGAATTTTTCTGATACTTCTTCGCCTTCAGAAAGTGCATGACGTAGTTTAGTACCTGAAAGTAGCATTCTGTCTTTTGCATCATGTGGACAGGTCTTCATTGAAGCCATGCCGTCACACTTGTCACACCAGAAAGTCCAATCGATTTTTAGAGGCTGTGTTTCTAGTGCATCTTTAGGAATTTCGTCAAAGATATCGTGTGCATCAAATGGACCGTAATAGTCGCTAACACCTGCATGGTCACGACCAACGATTTGATGTGAACAACCGTAGTTTTGACGGAATAGTGCATGGATTAGCGCTTCACGTGGCCCTGCATAACGCATATCGAGTGGGTAGCCTGCTTGTACTACGGTATCGTCAACAAAGTAGTTTTCGATGAGTGTGCCGATAGCATTTGAGCGAACATCCGCAGGAATATCGCCTGCTTTTAGTTTACCGAGTAGTGAGTGAATTAATACACCATCACCAATTTCTAGTGCTATTTTAGCTAAAAACTCATGTGAGCGATGCATTGGGTTACGTGTTTGGAATGCTGCGACGGTTGTCCAGCCTTTGGAGTCAAAATATGCACGTGTCTCAGCAGGTGTCATAAATTGATCGCCATATTCTTCTTTAAAGCCACCTGTTGAAAGTACTTTAACAGGACCTGCTAGGTTAACGTCGCCTTGCGCCATTACCATTTGTACACCAGGATGCTCTTCGTCTGTTGTCTTATAAACGCAGTTACACTCATGTTCTTTATCAATCGTGTACGTTGACTCAACCGTCATTGTACCCATGATTTCGCCCGTTTCTTCGTTAACTAAAGCAACATCTTTACCTTCAAGACCTTCTGCTGTTTCAGTGTCGGTAGAAAGTGTTATAGGGATAGGCCAGAATAAACCACTCTCCATGGTCATGGTGTCACAAACACCTTGCCAATCTGCTTTATTCATAAAACCTTCAAGAGGAGTAAAACCTGCGATACCCATCATGATAAGGTCACCAGTTTCACGTGAGGATAGTTTCACTTGAGGAAGGTCTGCAGCACGACTTAGTTCTGCTGTAAGCGCAGCGCCTTCAAGTAATAATGGCTTTAATTCTCCGCCACCGTGTGGGCGTACAAGATTTGACATAGGGTAGGTTCCTAATTTTAGAGTCTAAAAATGTGATTACACGTATAGACATTCATTTAAATAATTTCCCTTCGACTCCGCTCAGGGAGCGAGTTCCCTGAGCGGAGTCGAAGGGAATAGAAATTTAATATATGAAAGACTATAGATGGATTGTGTTCAATGTAACCGTTCAGATAAAAGTGGTCATATACCCTATTCCCTTTATGAGTTCAACGCAAGTCTTGGAAATGCTTATTCAATCCATTTTTTACATAAGCAGATAAAATTTATTTATCATTAAATGAGAACCATTTTTAAACAATAAAATGAAGGTTTTAATTCCTCCTTTTTTTACTTCATAATTAAGTATGCTTACTAAAAAGGTTACTCAATGAATATTTTCATTAAAAGAGCTGATATTTCAGATGTACCTGAAATCGCTAAATTATTTGATGCTTACAGGGTGTTTTATAAACAGGAAAGTGATTTGGCGCTAGCCTCAACTTTTTTATCTGACAGAATCAATCATGCTGAATCAATTATCTTTGTGGCTGTTACTGAGCAAAATAAATATGTTGGTTTCACTCAACTTTATCCCAGCTTTTCATCGGCATTCACACAACGAATCTGGATATTAAATGATCTTTATGTGGAAGAAAATTCGCGAGGTAATGGTATTGCTAAAAAACTAATGAATAAAGCCAAAGAGTTTGCGAAAGAAACGCAAGCAAGGGGTATTAGCTTAAATACGGAAAAAACTAATACTATTGCACAAAATCTCTATGAATCGTTAGGTTACGAGAAAAATACTATTTTTTATAATTATTTCCTCACGATTTAATAAACCTCTGCAGAATATTCTTATGAGAATTCCCCGTTTTTATATTGAGCAAGCGTTAGCACTTGATTTAACTATAGAGTTACCGACCGATATTCATCGTCACGCTATCCAAGTGTTACGACTTAAAGTGGGTGAACATATTATTCTATTTAATGGGCAAGGTGGCGAGTATCTCGCCTGTTTAACACGTGCAGAGAAACGTAAATCAGCAGTATCGATTATTTCATTTGATGATATAAATCGAGAGTCACCACTAAATACAAGCCTTGCTTTGGCGATGATTAAATCGGACAAAATGGATTTTGCGATTCAAAAGGCGGTGGAGATGGGGGTTAATTCTATACAGCCACTTTATACAAACCGTAGTATTGTCAACATTAAAAAAAATCGCTTAGAAAAAAAGATGGCGCACTGGCAAGGGATTATTCGTGGTGCTTGCGAGCAGTCGGGGCGTACTTCTCTACCGACAATACAAGCGCCTACTTCACTTACATCTTGGCTGCAAGAACCAACATCATCCATGCGATTGGTGATGTTACCTGAAGAATATCCGCGTATTAGCGCGCTTACTCCACCACAAAATCATCAAATCTCATTAATTGTTGGTCCTGAAGGTGGGTTTACCGAACAAGAGGTCGAACAACTGCTTGCCGCTAATATTTCAGGCATACAATTTGGTCCACGTATTTTACGTGCAGAAACAGCCGCTATTGCAGGACTCTCATTATGCCAACAGTTATGGGGTGACTTATAGAGCAAGATTATTAAAAATATCTCTACTTTTTTTGAACTATCGCCACAACAAGCACTCAATATAAACGGTACATTCAAGTGCATACAAGATGCCTTATGTTCCCATTCTGCACATAATGCTTAACAATAATCTGGCAGGATGAAAATGGACTGATTTTATTCTTTGGTGGGAGTAAAACGTCACTCATGCCCAATAGAGCGTTGCTTTATTGGGCAGTTTATTTTCTAGACTTGTATTAATTTAACGATAAACTTCTAATTTTTTTATTGAGTTCATAGCGATAGGTGTGGTGGCAATTCCGCCATAGAGGTTTTGTTTTACGATTAGCTCTCCACCACTAATTCTACTAAGTGCGCCTTCAACGACTTTACCGTTATTTTTCAATAGGCGTATTTTATATCCAATAGCTCCTCTAGCGCGTCTTAGGCTAATCAATCGAAACTTAGGTTCTTTATAGCTTTTTACTTCTCTCTTTTTTTGCTTATCCAAAGCAGCTTTCACTTTTGGACTTAATAAATCGGCATCCGTTAAAACAACATCTACAATTTCTTCCTCGCTTTCATCAATATTATCTAAATCTAATGTTGATACGGCGGTATCATCGGCAATAACCCTATCAGATAAACCTGCGGTTACAGCCATCTCATTCAATGTCTTTTCTAGAGGTTTACCTAAAGAGATAATGGTAATCACTATCGCTATTGCCCCAACTGAAATAGTAATAATATTCGTTGTAATCGCGGCACTCCAATTCATTTTATTGACTATTTTGTAAGCCAAGGTAAAGCTTAACAAGGGGACAAAATACAGTACTGCTACTTCAAGGTACTTATCAACGATGAATATTTTAATCCCAAGCAATATCGCAATAGAAATACTAACTGCGATTAGCCACGACAAGGCAATCCAAGCCATATCGGGTTTTTTAGCATGCAACAGATTTGCAAAAAAACTCGTAACCCAAAGCGTTGCGATAAAAGCAACAATAGAAAGTGGAAGCGTGAGCATTTCCATAATAATACCTACTTATAATTTTTATATAACATGAGTAGATAATAAAAAAAATGTCGCTTCAAGTGTTATCCGACAAGTGTGTAGACAAAAAAAAGCCACAGAAAAATTAGACTTTTCTGTGGCGTTGTATGATTTTAGAGGTAAAAAGGCTATTTCAAATCAATACTGCTCGGCACAGCAAAAATCAGTCAGCAAGTAAACTCTTACTCACAATTTCAAAGACATCAGATGATAAACTTTTTTCTGATTTAATACGCTCTAACGCTTCACGCATCATCGTTTCTCTCTTGGCATTATATTGATGTCCATTAATTAAAGTACGTACCAAACGGGAAGCTATCTGCGGGTTCAATTTATCCAACTCTAAAACACGATCTGCAATAAAGGTATAACCCGAACCATCTGCTTTATGAAAATTAACAGGATTTCCATTGGCAAATGCACCTATTAAAGAGCGTACTTTATTGGGGTTTTTAATATCAAATAAAGCATGATCCATAAGCGCTTGCACACGCTCTAAAGTATTCGGCAAGCTTGAAGTGGCTTGCATCATAAACCACTTATCCATGACTAAAGTATTGCTACCCCAGCGTTGTTCAAAGTCGTTTATGGCTGATTCTCGTTGTGGGCATTCCTTATCGAGCAACACTCTAAATGCGGCGAGGGTATCGGTCATATTGCTGGCATCTTTAAACTGCTGATAACACATTTCATCAATGCCATTATCGGTGATTGTACCGAGATAACTGAGACATATATTCTTTAAGCGACGCTTGCCGATACTGATAGGATCAATTTTGTAATCCCCCTTGTCTTCAAGATCCGCATAGGTTTTCTCTAATGATAAACGCAGTGCTTTAGCGATAGTGGTACGCAAGAAACTACGTACTTCATGGATAGCTTCTGGGTCGGCATCGTCCATTGCTTCTGCCATATCTGCCTCTGATGGCAGGCTTAATGCTTCTGCGCGCAAAGCATAATCTAAACTATCATTTTCGAGAACGGCTTGATAAGCATCGACGACTTGTGTTTCAACGCCTAAGGCTTCACCTGCTGAACGTGCTAATAGCATCTGCATCATGACTTCTTGAGCGAGACGTTGACTTGCTTCCCAGCGATTAAACTCGTTACTGTCATGTTGCATAAGGAAAATCAGTTCATTGACAGTATAAGGATAAACCAAACGCACAGGCGCAGAGAAACCACGCAATAAAGACGGCAATGGCTGTTCATCAACATTCACAAAGGTAAAATCTTGTGCCGTTTCAGTAATGTGTAATACATGCGATGTACCTAGTGCCTCACCACCTTCAAGCTGTAGCGGTATATCATCACCATTACTGTCTAACAAGCCCATTGCAACGGGAATTAAGAAAGGCTTTTTATGCGTTGACTCTGGTGTGTCTGGGCACATTTGTACAAATTTTAAGGTACAGGTTTTAGCTTCTGCATCATATTGCATAGAGGCTTCTAAAAAGGGCGTTCCTGCTTGGTCGTACCAGTTTTGCAACTGGCTTAAATCTATATCATTAGCATCTGCCATTGCCGCAAGGAAGTCTTCGGTTGTCACCGCTTGTCCATCATGACGCGCAAAGTACAAATCCATACCTTTGCGGAAGCCATCTTTACCTAATAGGCTGTGATACAAACGAACAACTTCTGCACCCTTCTCATAAACGGTTAAGGTGTAAAAATTATTGATTTCCATAAACGACGCAGGACGAATGGGATGTGCCATTGGTCCCGCATCTTCTGCAAATTGATGGGTACGCAAGGTGCGTACATCTTCTATACGCTTAACGGCTCGAGAATGTAAATCGGCAGTAAATTCTTGATCTCTAAAAACGGTTAAGCCTTCTTTTAAGCTGAGTTGAAACCAATCACGACAGGTAACACGATTCCCCGTCCAGTTATGAAAATACTCATGTCCGATAACGGCTTCGATGGAAATATAATCGTTATCTGTAGCAGTCTCAGGGCTAGCAAAGACGAGTTTAGAATTAAAGACGTTTAAGCCTTTGTTTTCCATCGCCCCCATATTAAAGTCATCGACCGCGACGATCATATAAATATCTAAGTCATACTCTAAACCAAAGCGTTTTTCATCCCACTGCATGGCACGTTTTAACGACTGCATGGCATGGTCGCACTTATCAATATTATGTGCTTCAGTATAAATTTCTAAAGCAACCTCACGCCCCGATGCAGTGGTATAAGTATCACTCACATGCTCTAAATTACCTGCTACTAGCGCAAATAAATAGGCAGGTTTTGCAAACGGATCAACCCATTTAGCAAAATGTTGTCCATTCTCTAAATCACCCTTTTCAACTAAATTACCATTTGAAAGCAGTACAGGATATTTCTCCTTATCTGCACGAATAAGCGTACTAAACATCGACATAACATCAGGTCGATCATAATAGTAAGTGATTTTACGAAAGCCCTGTGCCTCGCACTGTGTACAAAAATTACCACTTGATTGATACAAACCATCGAGAGCAGTATTACGCTGTGGATAAATTTTAGTGACAATTTCTAGGGTAAATTTTTCAGGTGCATTGTTCAGTGTTAAAGTTTTATCATCAAGGTGATAATCCGATTCAGCTAAGACCTCACCATCTAATGTAATACGCTCAAGCTCCAACTCCTCACCATTTAACTGTAATATTTTTTCCGCATGAGAATCAGGATTATAGTGATAAGCAACCTTTGAGGTCACCAAGGTAAACGCTTCACCTAAATCAAACGTTAAATCAATACTATCGACCTTATAAGTCGGTACAGTGTAATCTTCGAGGTAGATAGTTTTTGCTTGAGTATTATTTTTCATAGTTTATTTTTCGTTATATTTTTAGAATTTAAGTACTAGTACTCCAGCAACATTGTATTGATGGGTACAGAGCAATCCAAAGCGTTCAAGACAAGGCATGGGTTGCAGGCAATGGTTATTCCCTTGGCAAGACCCATAACGCCGTATTGGACGCTTTGGGTTGCTCCCTTCGGGCGAGCCAGAAAGCGGTCATCCACGTTGTTGCACTTTTTGTGAAGGGAGCGACCATTCCCTGCAAAGTG
>QOAQ01000088.1 GCA_003972955.1 Aquificaceae bacterium | reverse complement strand
GCTACGCTCAAACAGCTTGCCCTACTGATCCATTTTTACTTGCAAATGCTCGGCGCGGTTAGAATGGGAACTACTGCTTCGCACTCGCTATCGCATCGTGCTATTTGTGCTTAAACGCACAAATAGAAATCTAAAGTGCGTAACATCAGCTATCAAAGATAAATAATTATTTTTGTGGCTCAGGTAAACGATAAATTGCATGACAGGCAATACAATTCTGCATTAATGTATCAAGTTGTTTACGCGCGACGATAGGATCTTTGCTAGTCTTTGCTGTCTCTGCAATTTCATCAAACTTTCCACGTGTACCAAAACCTAATTTTTTCATCGCTAGTGGTATTTTAGCGAGTAGTTCAGTCGGTGTATTTGCCTCTGCTGCCATACCTGCTTTATGTGCAAGATCAGCGACTTTCACCATATCGTTTTCTGTAATTGCCTGACTCACACCCTGCACACTACTAAGAAAAGCACGCATTTCTTTTAATACAAAATCACGCTCATCCTTTGTCATAATAACGGCAGAACGACCATCACTAGAAGCCACCACATTACTGCCACCAATAATAAATTTTTTGACTAAAAAACCTGACAAAGCAAGTAGTAAGATAATAATGAACCAGAGTATTTTTACGTTTTTCATAATAATATTTTCCTTAAGTTTTATGGTAGTTGAGAGAATATACGTTCCTAAAAAGTGGTATATCTTCAACCTTGTTACGCCCTAAAGTATATGTGAAGAAGAAGGTAGATAGTTTTATATTTATGAAACATAATATTCCATATATGGAACTGATAATTTAACAATGAATATAAATGATTGGATACTGTTTACACAAATCGTCGATGCAGGTGGCTTAACTCCTGCTAGTCGAAAACTAGGGTTACCAAAATCTACCCTTAGTCGTCGTTTGAGCAAGTTAGAAGATGACTTTGGCGCACGCTTATTAACACGACGTGGACGACGTTTTGAGTTAACTGATATGGGGCATTTATTTTACCAAGAGGCGCGCCATATTGCCGAGCAACTGGTGAATGCTCAAGACCGTTTAGCGGAGCGGTCTCAGCGTGAAGAGGGGGTAGTGAAAATGGCTGCTCCACGCATGCCAGGAGGCACTTTCTTGGGTGTTTGGTTGGCAGAGTTTTTATCGCTGTATCCACAGATTCGTGTGGAACTAGATTTAAGTGACAATATGGTGAATTTATTTGATCAAGGTTATGATCTTGCTTTACGTGTAGGGCCAATGGTCAACTCAACATTGATTGCTCGCCTTTTAGCAAAAAGTCAGCGTATTTTAGTTGCCTCTAAGGATTATATTGCTCAATATGGACAACCTTCGACACTCAAAGTATTAGCTCAATATCGTTGTCTTAGTTTTAGCGAACAATGTTCAGGTCAAGATACTTGGACGTTAACAGAACAAGGAAAACCACAGCGTATTAGTTTTAACCCTGCTATACGTTGTGATGATATGGCAACTATATTACGTGTTGCACAAGCAGGTGGTGGTATTACCTTAGCTCCTGTTTTTATCTGTCGTGATTTATTAGAGGCAGGTGAATTACAACAAGTTCTACCACAATGTTCTGGACCAGAAGCGGAGTTTTACTTAGTTTATCCAGAGAAAGAATTAATGCCAAAGCGTGTACGTTTACTACTTGAATTTTTGAGTGATAAAGCACATTCTGAGCAGTCACGTTTTACTATCTAAAAAATAAATCTTATGAAAACACCTGAACTATTAGCTCCTGCGGGAACTTTAAAAATGATGCGTTATGCCTTTGCCTACGGTGCAGATGCAGTTTATGCAGGGCAACCACGTTACAGTTTGCGGGCGCGTAACAATGAGTTTATGAATGATAATTTATTAATCGGCATTGAAGAGGCGCATGCCTTAGGTAAAAAGTTATTTGTTGCGGTGAATACCATGCCCCACAATAGCAAGGTCAAAACTTTTATGGCAGACCTTGCACCTGTTATTGAGATGAAACCCGATGCATTAATCATGGCAGACCCCGGTTTGATTATGATGGTAAAAGAAAAGTATCCAGACATGCCCTTGCATCTTTCTGTACAGGCGAATACGGTAAATTTTGCGACGGTTAAATTCTGGCAAAACTATGGTATCGAGCGCGTGATTTTATCGCGTGAATTATCCTTAGATGAAGTGGACGAGATACGTCAAGAATGCCCAGATATTGAGCTGGAAGTATTTGTGCATGGTGCTTTGTGTATCGCCTATTCAGGACGTTGTTTATTATCAGGATACTTTAATCACCGCGACCCGAATCAGGGAACATGCACGAACTCTTGTCGCTGGGAGTATTCCACTAAAGCCGCACTAGAAACCGATGAAGGTATTGTCACGCCACCCAAAGTAGAAACCGTTTTACCTGCCAACGCGCTAAATAATGCGGGTTGTGGCGACCAAGAACGTCATCCTTTGGCCGATCAGGTTTACTTTTTAGAAGAAAAGCAACGCCCCGGTGAGTTAATGCCAATTATGGAGGATGAGCACGGCACGTATATTATGAATTCCAAAGATTTACGTGCGGTAGAGCATATACAACGTCTCACCGAAATAGGTGTCGATTGTTTGAAAATAGAAGGGCGTACGAAGTCGCATTACTATACTGCTCGCACCACACAATCTTATCGTCAAGCCATTGATGATGCGGTTGCAGGGCGTGATTTTGATGATAAATTATTGGGTACATTAGAGAATTTAGCCAACCGAGGCTATACCGATGGCTTCTTTCAGCGTCATCACACACATGAATATCAAAACTATATGACCAATGCCTCGAAAGAAAATCGTCAACAATTTGTAGCTGAAATGATTGCGGTCGATAAAGAAAATGGCACGATTGATGTTGACGTGAAAAATCGTTTTAAAGTCGGTGATCGTTTAGAGTTAGTCATGCCAAGTGGTAAAAATCGCCAAATAGAACTGACTAGCATGGAAAATTTATACGGTGAGGCGATGGATGTTGCACCAGGTAGTGGGCATCAAGTGCGTTTACCGATTGATGGTATAGAGGGGGATAAATTGCTGATTGCGCGTTTAATGTGAGGAGGGTGCAGAAAATGCTAAATAACTACTCTGCTCATACCAATCACCTAAGACTATCCGAGTCGCTTGCGAGCCATCTAGGGTAAAGGTATGACTTGCAGGGCGGTGTGTATGTCCATGAATAAGTTGTCTCACCTTATATTCACGCATGATGTTTTCAACAGCATGTTGGTTGACATCAAGAATCTCGGCTTGCTTATTTTTGGTTTTTTCTTGGCTGATATTGCGTAGTTTAAGGGCTTCTTCTATGCGTTCTGGCAAGGGTTTGGCAAGAAACTCTTTTTGCCATTGCGGCTTGTGTAACAAACTGCGTAATTGTTGATACTCAATATCATCAGTGCATAACGTATCACCGTGCATAATAAGCGTCGGTGTGCCGTATAAATCAATCACGGTATGTTCGCCTAGTGCAAACGCGCCACTACGTTCTATAAACTGCTCTCCTATCAGAAAATCGCGATTACCGTGTGCAAAATAGATCTTTGTGCCGTTAGTAGAGAGTTGTTTTAGATGATTGATAACCTTTAGTGCAGATGCGCCGAGTGGTGTATCAAGAATATCATCACCAATCCATGCCTCAAATAAATCACCAAGAATATACAAAGCCTCCGCTTTATTCTGAATATGCGCTAAAAAATTAAAAAATTCTTTAGTGATATGGGGGCGACTATCGTCAAGGTGTAAGTCGGAGATAAACCAAGTTTTCATACTGAGGGCAAGGCTAATAGATTTTAGAGGGCAATAAAAAAGGATGACAAAGTGCCATCCTTTTTATAATTTATACACGTTCTTTAACGGCTTACTCAACAACCGTCATTTTTTTAATAATAACTGGCTCAAGTGGAACGTCTCCGTGCCCACCATGATTGCCTGTTTTAACCGCCGCAATTTCATCGACAACATCCATGCCTTCGGTTACTTTACCAAATACAGCATAGCCCCAGCCTTGTGGTGTTTTACTGGTGTGGTTAAGAAAATCATTGTCTTTTAAGTTAATAAAAAACTGTGATGTTGCAGAGTCTGGTACATTAGTACGTGCCATTGCTAATGTGCCACGGTCATTTTTGAGACCATTATCAGCTTCATTTTTGATCGGTGCTTTGTTTGCCTTTTCACTCATATCAGGGTTCATACCACCACCTTGGATCATAAATCCAGGGATAACGCGGTGGAAAATTAAACCATCATAAAAAGCATCTTTCACGTAATTGACCATATTCTCTGTTGATAGCGGGGCTTTATCCGCATACAGCTCAATTGTGATATTACCTTTGTTAGTTTCCATTTTAATAATTGGGTTAGCAGACATTTTCTCTCCTGAGGTCTTTGTTTTAATCTCTTTTGTCGTTGATGCTTTCGTCGCTCCTTCCTGAGCATTACAGCCAGTGAACAGCATAAAAAAAGAGAGGAATAGTATAGTAAAGTGTTTAACTGATAATAATTTCATTCGTTTACCCCTATGGTGTTAGCATGGTTTATTTTTATTTGCAGGTTGTCAATTTAATCTTGCATTTTACGAGGCGCGTATCATAGCGGATTAATGCTTGCTCTGCTACCATACGTCACCCAAATACTTATTGTAGAATAAAAACTCATGCTTGAAATATACAACACACTCACCAATCAAAAAGAAGAATTTAAACCAATAGAAGCAAATAAAATTCGCATGTACGTGTGTGGTATGACGGTGTATGACTATTGTCACTTAGGTCATGCGCGGGTAATGGTGGCGTTTGATGTGATTTATCGCTATTTATTACACAAAGGTTTTGAGGTGTCTTATGCGCGTAATATTACCGATATTGATGACAAAATTATTCAGCGTGCGATTGAAAATGGTGAAGATTTTCGTGCCTTAACCCAGCGCTTTATTGATGCGATGCATGAAGATGAAGACAGTTTGGGCTTACTACGTCCTACTTTAGAGCCACGCGCCACAGAAAATATCCCAGCCATTATTAATATGATCGAAACATTGATCGAAAAAGGTTTTGCTTATGTGGGGAGTAACGGTGATGTGTACTACGCAGTGGCTAAGTTTGCAGATTACGGTAAATTATCAGGACGTAATTTAGACGATTTACGCAAAGGTGCGGGTGATCGTATTGCCATTGATGATGCTAAAAATGATCCCCTCGATTTTGTATTATGGAAACCTGCGAAAGAAGGCGAACCGTCATGGTCGTCCCCTTGGGGAGAAGGTCGTCCTGGTTGGCATATTGAATGCTCAGCAATGTCTACGGCGTTATTTGGTTCGACATTTGATATTCATGGTGGGGGTAAAGACCTACAATTTCCGCACCATGAAAATGAAATCGCACAATCAGAAGCCTGCACAGGACAGCATTTTGCAAATTACTGGATGCACAACGGCTTTATTCGTATCGATCAAGAAAAAATGTCGAAATCATTAGGTAACTTTTTCACCATTCGTGAAGTGTTAGAAAAATACCGTGGTGAAGAAGTACGATATTTCTTGCTCACCAGCCAATACCGTAGCCCACTCAACTACAGCGATGAGCAATTAGAGAGCGCCAGCAAAGCATTAGCGCGTTTATATGTTGCATTACGTGGTTTGCCCGATGCGAAATCGATCGACAAAACAGACTATGCCTTCCGTTTTCATGCGGCAATGCACGATGATTTTAATACCCCCGAAGCACTGGCAGCATTATTTGATCTCTCCCGCGAAACCAATAAGCAACGTGATGAAAATGGTGTAGATGCCGCCGCACCTTATGGCGCATTGCTACGCAAGTTGGGGAGCTTATTAGGTATCCTACAAATTGATCCTGACACATGGTTACAAGGTGATGCTAATAAAGACGCTCTAAGTAGTGATGCCGTAGAAGCACTTATTCAGCAACGATTAGAGGCAAAAGCGGATAAAGACTGGGCGAAAGCCGATAAAATACGCGATGAACTAAAAACAGCAGGGATTTCTTTAGAAGATAAAGGGGCAGAGACTATTTGGCGTAGAGATTAAGTAGATAGAGAATGTGAAGATGGGTATTAAAAAGGGAGCTATTAAAGCTCCCTTTTTAAAGGTGATGATTTAGCTCTTACACCTAAAGGACTCCGAACTAAATAACTAGAGAAACTTAACTTGCTTTTTTGTCCCAGCTTGAATGATCTCAAATCGTTGCATAGAATAACTATGCGCCTATTGAGATCATCCAATCTGAAACAAAAATTCTGCGTTATCTTCCTCTAGTTATTTAATTCGAAGTCCAAAGAGTCGAAAGATTCTTATTTTAAACGGTATTTAACACCCATTGTTAATCTCTTATCGACACCATCATTGCCGTTATTATCAATTTTATCATTTATTTTACTAAGGCTTGCAGTGATATTAAAGTCCAACTGATTTGTTAACTCATAGTTGAAAGATGAGGTCAATGTATTGCTAGTAGTGCTTTTAGCATGATCAGATTTACTATAATTTAATGACCACTTGTTTTCCCAGTCAATCATATCGGTTAGCTCGTGTGTTAACGACATATTGTTGTTAACAATATAACTGTTACTATTATCTTTTAGCGTGGTAGTAAAGATGGCTTCATTCGAGAACTGCGTTTGATTGCTTAGTGGAAGATGATATTCAGCGCCTACTTCAACGGCTGGCTTGCCTGTTTCACCATCATAATCACTTAATACAGCACCAATACCTGCACGCACTAACCATCCGTATTTACGTGTTGAAATACGTTCATGTGTTAGCACATCATAGGCTTTAATCGTTCCTTTTGCGCCAAGAGCACCGCCATTTTTAAGTGCTTTTTCAATATCTGCAACCCAATATTGTTGATAATCTTTTGCGCCATGCTTACTACGGTACTCTGCCTCACGTGAAATAATATTAGCAATAGACTGGTAAGTGCTATTGGACACGTCAGACCCTAATGCGCCATTTTTACGTAATGCTTGTACAACACGGATAGCACGTGCCATCGGTGTAACATTCACAACACGACCGTAACCCACACCAACGGTTGCTTTAGTGAATGCCTTTTTTTGATCTTTCTTTGCACCAACTTCACCTTTTCCATACCAAAAAGCACCTTTACTATTAGGCTGAAAATAGTTATCGACTGTTGCCGAACCTAAAAGCTGATAATCAGATTTTGTTTCATCACCTTTTTTAGAGCCACGAGAGCGTGAACCTGATCCGTTGAAGTCTAGTTTTGTATTACGGTTAGGAGAGCTGAACACCTTTTCATAGTCTAGTGATAGATCTAAGTCATAGTTTGATTGAGCTTGGTTTCCGCTACCAACATTAAAATGACCAGTAACATAAGCATCTTCATACGATGATGTTGCTTCGGTGTAATTAAGTAATGATGGCTCTGCAAAGGCAGGGCTAACAGCTAAACTAGCAAAGCTTACTGCTATCGCTGTAGATAATAGATTAATTTTTTTCATAAAGTTTTCTCGCGTTTGTTTAATGATATATATTTCCTGCACATTCTTTGATAGATCG
>QOAQ01000125.1 GCA_003972955.1 Aquificaceae bacterium | reverse complement strand
TTATGTTTGCTGCTATTTTACTTCCCATTACCGTGGCAGCTTTGGGGGTTCTTAATATCCCATCAATTACTGTTCCTGCGTCTGACTTAATCAATAAATTAATGGCTGCAATACCCAATATTATTGGTGCAGGTATTATTTTAGCGGTCGCTTACTTTGTCGCTAAGTTTGTTATCTCTATTCTGTCTGGCATATTAGAAGGCATGAAGGTTGATGAAATGCCAGAGAAGTTAGGTGTACAAGGTATTTTCTCATCATCATTCACACCCACTAAGCTCATTAGTGGCACTATAATGTTCTTCTCAATGCTTACCGCATCGACCGCCGCCGTCAATACCTTAGGGATTGATGTTATTTCTAACATCTTTGCTAAAGTGCTTCAGTTTGGTGGTGGTATTCTTGTGGGTGGTATTATCTTATTGATAGGTAATGTACTTAGTTCTATTGCTTATGAAAAACTTGCAACGAACAATAAGGCGCTTGCAGGTATTGCACGCATAGCAATTCTTGGTTTAGTGTTAGCGATGGGTTTAAAAGCAATGGGTCTTGCTGATAATATTGTCAATATGGCATTCGGCTTTACTATAGGAGCAGTAGCAGTTGCGGCATCACTAGCCTTTGGTTTTGGTGGACGAGATGCAGCAAAAAAAGTTGCTGATAGTTGGGCAAATAAAATTAAGTAAGTTCTAATATTTCGACTAAAAAGCTCAATAATTATATTGGGCTTTTTTTATGATTTATTTTATGACAAATAGAGATATTAAATGCGTAAATTAATAATAGTAAGTAGTTTTTGTTTCCTTTTAAGTGCATGTACAGGAGATGATTTAGATACCCCCATTAAAACCTGTAAAGCGATCACCGCAGTGTTGATACATGCCCAAGTGCCTGAAACCGTAAAAGCGACACAAAAAGAAACAGGAGATGTGCAAGTCACTACATTGGATTTTAATCTGTCTGATGAAAAGGAAACGGTTAATGTGGTTTGTAGCTATAAATTAGCCGAGGTTGGACAAGAAGCAAGTGAGGACTTATTTGGTAAGTATGAGCGTGTACCATCAAAAATGGTCATTAATGGCAATAATGTTGTGCAGAAAGATTTAATGAGAGCAATTAATACCGCAACCTTACAAGCAGGTAAGAAAGCACTTAAGGATGCAAATAATTACCTTCAGAAACAGTAGTTTTAACTATTTTAAATCTCCCCCCTTCTTTGATAAAGAGGGGGGGATACTTTGCCCTGCAATCTAAAAAGTTAATTAGAAAAACAACACTAACAGCCAAATAACCCCTGCATTAACCATCGCTAAAAACACCCCCGCAGACCCCATATCTTTAGCTCTGCCTGATAACTCATGTATTTCTCCACCAAAACGGTCAATAGTGGCTTCGATGGCAGAGTTGAGTATTTCGACGATCAATAAAAGTATAATGCTGCCAATTAATAAGGCTTTTTCTATACCTGTATCACCTAGCCATAAGGCTAAAGGCGTGGTAACAATAAATAACCAAACTTCTTGGCGAAAGGCTTCTTCCAGTTTGTAGGCTGCTTTTAAGCCTTGCATGGAAAACCCAAAGGCTTTGATAATACGTGTTAGCCCTGTGTTACCGCTACCTGCCATTTTTATATGCTCTCTATAACGTTAAAAATGCACATGATATAGCTTCAGTAATCCTTTTGCACTGGTTTAAGCTTGCACAGCATCAGGGCGAACAATATCAAACCCTGCTTGATACCAACCGATGATTCCTGCACGTAAATTAGTTGCTTTTAAGTTGGTATTTTGAGCAAGGTACATACACGCTTGAGCAGAACGCGCACCGCTACGACAGTAGAAAACAATATTGTCATCTTCTGAAAATTCATTAAGTTTCATGGGTAGGGTATGTAGTGGCATGAATTCCCCGTTTTCGATAGCCCCTTGTGCAAATTCTGCTTGAGAACGCACGTCAATTAAGCGAATTTTCTTTTCAGTATCATTCTCGATCATTTCTTTTAAGCCTGCGGCATCCGTCTCGCGAACTCCAAACATAATAGTATTATCCTTTGTAAATTAGTATGTATTAATAATCTAATATAATCTTGATTATTCGCTATGTCAACAACTATAAATAAAACTTATGATGGATAGATTATAACGTTTATCAGTTCTTTTTAGTAATAACAGCTGTGTGGCAAGGGCTTTATTAGCATTATTTAATTTGGTTGTTTGCACTTTCTGTATTAAAACAGTGGCTATGATTAAAAATAAAATAGATCAAATACGTTTTTCATGTATCACATCAATATTGATTTTACTGCTTGCATCGCCGTCGTTGCGAGCCGAGTTAGATTTAAGTCTGCCTGATTATAATCTGCCCGATATTGGTGTCTCTTCCGTGGCTACTGTCAGTTATGCCAAAGAGCGAAAGATAGGACTTAAAGTGCTACGAGAGATACGCGCCTCTCACCGTGTGATTGAAGATCTTGAAATATCGGCTTGGATAAGGTCTTTAGGGAATCGTTTATCAGCACGCTCGCCACATTCGACTAATCCTTTTTATTTTGTAGTGGTAAAAGATAAAGCAGTTAATGCCTTTGCAACATTAGGTGGCGTGATTGTTGTCAACTCAGGTTTAATTTTAGAGACGGATTCCGAGAGTGAGTTAGCGGCGGTTTTATCACATGAAATCGCTCATGTCACACAGCGTCATATTGCGCGTATGGTCGAAAAGTCAAGAAAAAATACCATAGGTACAGGCTTGGCTATTTTGGCGGGGGTACTTGCAAGCAGTAAAAGCGCAGATGCAGGACAGGCGATCATTACAGGTGCGATAGCCGTGCAAGCACATAAAGCCCTGTCGTTTAGCCGTGAAGCAGAAGCAGAGGCTGATAGGGTAGGTTTGAGGATATTAGCATCGTCGGGCTTTAATCCAATGGCGATGCCTATCTTTTTGCAGAAGCTAGAGTCTCAATTTGCAGGAGCTAATAGCAATGCAAATGAGTATTTACGCAGTCATCCCTTAACGATTGCGCGTGTGAGTGGTACACGCTCTAGTGCATTGAAATATGGAAAGTTTAGGGGCAAGTCGCATGATAAAACGTATTTCTACATGAAAGAAAAAATACGCTCATTACTGCGCACTACGGGTAAGCAATCCATTATTCCTAAGACTATTCCCACTAATATACGCCGTTACGCTAACGGCTTGCGTTTATTGCGGCAAGGACAGTCGGGAGGAGTCATCAAATTAATGGGGGTGAAAAATAGCAATAAGTCAGAAGCATTATTAATTGCAGAAGCCTTATTGATGCAACATAAATATCAGCAGGTCATTGTGTTATTAACACCCTTGATGAGACTGTATCCTGGTGAAAATGCTTTAATAATTCCCTTGGCTAATGCGTATTTAGGTTTACAACAGCCACAAAAAGCATGGCGTTTAATGAAGCCTATTGTGCTATCGGAACAATCCAGTTTGATATTTTTTGAAGTGTTGCAAAATGTGGCACGTCAACAGGGATTAAGGGGAGCAGCTTATCGTGCCGTGGCGGAACGTAATTTACGTGTTGGTAATTATAAAGCTGCTATCGCTCAATTACGTCAAGCGATGAAATCAGTGGATATTTCAGGGGAAGAATTGCGATATTTACAGTATTTATTAGATAGAACAAAGATTGAAAAAAAAGAAGAGAGAGGAGAGTATTAAGTGTGAATATTGGGGTTTTTACCTATAGGAATAAACAGTACTAATGGTGATATTAAAGGCTTCAAGCTACTATATTAGAAGTTAATTAAATAATTAAATAATTATATATGTTTGATTTACATCAAGATTTTGCTTAGTGAGATTTTATGCGCTATGCTCGGCGCTATAAATTAGGCTTCTAGCAAAAAAATCACTTGGTAGAAAAACATTCGTATGAGGTCATCCATAATGGAAAAAATCATGCCTAATAAGACTTTATTTGCAGAATGTGTATGAAATAAATTCGATAATGTTTATAACGCAGAATTTTTATTTTAGTACATTTTTTAAGCTGGTAATTACAAAATCCATATTCTAGGAGGTACGGAAATGCAGAAACTATTTAATAAACTAACGGTCACAATCTCAGCAATAGCGGTGGTTGGTATAGTCGGTTTTTCTACAGCAGTAATGGCAGGTGGAAATGACGAAGGTAAAAAACTTGCTTTCAATAAAAAGAAAGGTAATTGTTTAGCTTGTCACACTATTGCAGGTGGCGAGATGGGGGGGAATATTGCTCCACCTTTAGTAGCAATGAAAGCTCGCTTCCCAGATATTGCTGTCCTTAAGGCACAAATATCGGATGCACGAGTAAATAATCCAAATACCATCATGCCTCCATTTGCGCCGCATGGAATACTAACTTCGGGTGAAATAGATAAGATTGCGGCGTTTATACATAGCCTGTAATGTTATTGATAAAAATATGTAATTTAGGAGAAATATATGAAACGTAGAACATTTTTAAAAGGCTCTCTTGCCGCAGGTGCTACTGTAAGTAGTGGCTTGCTTGCATCTAACATGGCGTTTGCGGAAAGTGCTGCTGCTGATACGAAGGCAGCAGGTGCTGATCCTTATGCGGCAACATCGGTAGAAGATGCGCTGAAAGCATTAGGAATAACAGCAGAAGATTCCGATAAAATTACCGTCAATGCACCAGACCTTGCTGAAAATGCAGCGGTTGTACCCGTTGAGATAACCACAACATTAGAAGGCGCAGAAGAAATTATCGTGATGATTTCTAAGAATCCTACTGTACTTGTGGCTAAGTTTAAATTTGGCGAAAGTGCAGATCATGGTGTTAAATGTCGTTTTAAGGTTGGAAAATCGGGCGATGTTGTTGCTGTTGTAAAAGCAGGTGACAAATATTACACAGCGAAAAAAGCGGTAAAAGTAACTAAGGGCGGCTGCGGCGGTTAATCGACAGGAGATAAAAAATGTCTAAGTTTAAGACTAGATTAAAAGTAAAAATGAAAGATGGGAAAGTAAACGTTAAAGCGATTATGTCTCATCCTATGGAAACAGGTCGTCGTAAAGATAAAAAAACAGGAGAGAAAATTCCTGAGCATTATATTAATGAAGTTATTGTTACTGCGAATGATAAAATGGTATTGACCTCAGAATGGCGTAGTGGTGTTTCTAAGAATCCTTATCTATCAGTAAATTATGCTGGAAAATCAGGTGATAAAGTGAAGATAAGTTGGAAAGATAACAAAGGCAATACTGGCGAAGCAGAAAAAACTGTTAAGTAATGAGTCTTTTAATAAATCGTAGGTTTTTAGACAATCTACGGTTTATTTTCCACAACGACAAAGGAGTGAATTTATGAAAATAACAATGACAGCAACAATTGCTGCATTGGCGATAAGTTTGTCGCCACTTACCGCTGTACAAGCTTCACCTGCTGATGACGTGAAGGCTTTTCAAGGGTATTTTAAGAACAAGTTTAAAAAGACACCATTTGATGATTTTGTCAATGGCATCTATGCTGTTGATCCTGCTTCACGTAAGCAGTGGGAAGAAATTGAAGAGTTTCCTCCTTACGAGCTTGCTGTTGAAGATGGTGAAGCAATGTGGAATAAATCCTTTGCGAATGGCAAAGGCTATAAAGATTGCTTTAAAGGTAAGCTTGAAGACATTCGTAGTCAGTATCCTTTCTATGATGAAAAAGCAGATACTATCCGCACTATCGAAGGTGATATTAATAAATGTCGCACCGATAATGGCGAGAAACCATTAAAGTGGAAGAAAGGTAAAATTGCGGCACTTTCAGCGTATATCGCGTTTCAAGGTCGTGGTAAGCCGATTGCAATTAAAATGCCAAGTTCAGAAAAAGAACTAGCATGGTATAACAAAGGTAAGACTTTTTTCTACGCAAAGCGTGGACAGTTGAATATGGCGTGTGCAGATTGTCACGTTTATAATGCAGGAAAGAGCATTCGCGCAGATAAACTAAGCCCAGCATTAGGTCATCCTTCTCATTTCCCTGTATACCGTTCAAAATGGGGTAGCATGGGAACATTACACCGTCGTTATGCTGGTTGTAACAAGAATGTTAGAGCTAAGCCTTTCAAAGCACAGAGTGACGAGTACAAGGCATTGGAATATTTCCAAGTTGTCATGAGCTCTGGCTTAAAATGGAATGGTCCTGGCGCACGTAAGTAAGTTATTTTTACGATTTGCTAGAAAAAGCCCAGTTTATCTGGGCTTTTTTTATGGCTGTTATACTATGTGTTTATCAGACCCATGAATTGAATATTTTGAGAAATATAGAATGGCAAAACAACGCAAAGCACTATCACTAATTTCAGGTGGCTTAGATTCCATGTTGGCAACAAAAGCTATGTTGGAACAAGGCATTCATGTAGAAGGTGTTAATTTTTTTACAGGTTTTTGTGTCGAAGGACACACGCAAGCGTTGCGTAAAAAAGACAATAAAAAACCAAAACGTAATAACTCACTATGGGTGGCAGAACAGTTAGGTATAAAGTTACATATTGTTGATATTGTTGATGAATACAAAGATGTCGTTATTAACCCCAAGCATGGGTATGGCGCAAACTTAAATCCTTGTCTTGATTGTAAAATCTTCATGGTGAAAAAGGCACACGAATGGATCGAAAAACATGATTTTGATTTTATTTTCACAGGGGAAGTGATTGGTCAGCGACCTAAATCACAAAGAAAAGAAACCATGCCGATTATTTCCGCAGAGTCAGGCGCAGATGACTTGTTATTACGTCCACTCTGTGCAAAAAATCTCCCTGAGACTAAGCCAGAGCGAGAAGGCTGGGTTGATAGAGAAAAGCTATTTGATTTCTCAGGGCGTAGCCGCAAGCCTCAAATGGCATTAGCAGAAAAATGGAATATAGACGAATACGCCCAGCCCGCAGGTGGTTGTTGCTTTTTAACTGATCCAAATTACTCAGGAAAATTAAAAGACTTGTGGGCGCATCGTGGGAATAAATATTATGAGCTAGACGATATTATGTTGTTGAAAATAGGGCGACATATAAGACCATCCGATCATTTTAAAATGATTATAGCGCGTGAAGAAGGGGAAACACGCTTTCTGGAAGGTTATAGAAAGCAATTTACCTATATCAAAACAGTCAGCCACCCAGGACCCATTACTTTGTTGGATGGAGAGGATATTTCTGCCGAGGATATTTATTTAGCCGCTTCCATTACAGCACGTTACAGCCAAGGGCGTGACGAAGAGGAAATGACAGTGCTAGTAGGACAGGTAGGCGAAGAGCCGAGAGAAATGCAGATAGTACCGAAGAAAGCAGATGAAATAGATAAGAAGTGGTTATTGTAATTGATAGTATGTATCTTCGACTCCGCTCAGGGAGCCAGTTCCCTGAGTGGAGTCGAAGGGAATGGAAATTTAATTCGAAGTCCTTAGGAACGTGCACGAATTAACTTCCCGAAGTTATAACGCAGAATTTTTGTTTCAGATTGGATGAACTCATAAGGCGCATAGTTATTCTACGCAACGAATGAGATCATTCAAGCTGGGACAAAAAAGCAAGTGAGAAATCGGGAAGTTA
>QOAQ01000093.1 GCA_003972955.1 Aquificaceae bacterium | reverse complement strand
TCCTAGCTTTCTTCTGCTTGAATTATCATCTTGGAGTAAAATAAGCTGTATATAGTTAATAAGCACCATTTTTAGGTGAGGGGCATGTAAGTTATTTTTAAGTGATATATTTTTTAATGCAGTGTCTGACGATACTATCCGCAATAACTCGGTTATACCCCTTGGCAACTTTCTAAAAGGATCACTAAAACGAGCCAACAAAGTTGGCTCTGAATATAATTTAATAGCACACCGTATTGCTTCTGACTTCATAAGCTGATTTCTATCAAATTTATACTTATGCGCGGCGATGAAGCTTTAAAGGAGTAACAACAGGGCTATTTATACTTTCTGTCTTGTCATTATCACCACTATAAGGGTAGTGATAGTCTTCATGATAGTCAGAGTCTACAGAGCTATTTACACGAGTAAAAAGAAGTCCCACTATATTGCTGTGTGCTCTTTCTAGACGTTTTAAAGTTTTCATTAAAGTAACTTTACGTGTTTTTCCCGCTTCTATTGTTAAAATAGTAGCATCGCATAGTCCTGAGATAACCAGCGCATCGGCTAAGCCCAGTACGGGAGGACCATCAATGATGATGTAATCAAAGTCAGCAGAGGCATTACTTAATAATGTACCCATGCGTTTTCCTGAAAGCAATTCCACAGGATCAGGAGGTATCGGTCCAGAGGTGATAACGTCAAGATTCTTTATCATTGTAGGGCGATAGATGTCGCTACTAGAGCCACCACCAGCTAGGTAATTAGTTAAACCTGAATAGTTTTCTAATTTGAATAATTTATGTAGTGAAGGGTTACGCAAGTCGGCATCAATCAATAGTATTTTATTACCAGACTGAGCATATGCAGTTGCCAAATTGATAGCAACCGTACTTTTTCCTTCGCCAGCCGCAGAACTTGTAATGAATGTACTTTTAGGAGCACCTTCTTGGGTAGAGAATCTTAAGCTGGTTCTAAGAGACCGTATTGCCTCAGCAAGAGGAGACTTAGGTTCATTATAGGTTTGAAGTGCTACTGAGCTAGGCGATTGTGATGCTTGTGCGGGAAGCATACCTAATACGGGAAGTCCTGTTAGTTTTTCTAATTCATCAGGATTTTTAACGCTGTCATCCATAAACTCTCGTAGGAATGCTGCTGCCATTCCTAGTAATAATCCTAAAAGCAAACCAAAGGCAATATTGGTTTTAAAGTTAGGTTTAAACTTTTTATAAGGAATCCCTGCTTTATCTATAATAGAGATATTATTGCTATTAACATTACCAGCAATATTTACTTGTTTTAGTTGACCTAAAAGATTTTTGTATAAATCACGATTAGATTGAACTTCACGCAAAAGCGTATTGTATTTTATGGTTTTTCCTTGAATTTCTAACGTTTCCTTCTTCAGTAGCTCAAGTTGTTTTTTGACCATACTTTCTTTTTGTTGTGCGGCAAAAAATTCTGACTTCAAGGCACTTTTGATAGCATAAGATTCAATATTGATTTGAGAGCGAACCTCGTCAATTTGTTTTCTAATACGCCTTGCCTTTGAGGAGCGAGGAGAATGTGTTTTTAATATTTCTTGAGAATTTGCTTCTAGTCTAGCCAGTGTTTTCTTTAATGATTGTATATAAGGGTCTTTTAAGATACGTACAGATGTTGCATTTTCATCATTAAGAGTTTGCTTAGATTGCTCATATGCAGATTCTGCTTCAATGCGTTCTTTTCCCGCAGTGATAAGTTCCTCAGCCATCTTTTTCAGAGAGTGAGTATTACTACCTTCACCTTCAACACCTTGAATAATGCCGTATTTAGTCGCGTATTCATTTAGTCGTTTTTCAGAGTCCTCAAGGTCTTTTTTTGTTTTACTAATACTACTCGTCAAAAATTCTTTTGAGTACGATGCTGTATCAAAGCGTCGCTCTAAATTCATTCTCACGAATGTTTTAGTAACCGCATTAGCTATATCAGCGGCAAGTTTTGGATCTGTTGATTCATAATTTATTTGTACTAGCTGTGAGTTACTGACAGGTGTCACACTGAGATTTTCTAAGAAAATCGTTTCAATAACACTCGGATTATTTTTACTAGAGTTATCTCCTAGCCCTAATAGAGATTTTAGGCGAGAAATTATACCAGAGGAAGCAACGTTTTTTTCCAAATCTAGTTGATTGATGACTCTACGTGCTAAAGCTCTACTTTGGATAAGTTGCCTTTGGGTTTCGTAGAAGTCTTTATCACTACGAGACTCTTGTGCGCTCAGCATGTCTATATTTACAACTTTTTTAGCATTCCTTTCTATTTGGAGAGTGGAGCTGGCTCGATAGACAGGATCCATCAATAAGGTAACGATAATAGAAAATAAGAGTGTTGCTAGAGTGAAGCCAATAAGAAGTGTTTTATGCCGAGCAAGTGTTGAAATAAAATCACGTAAATTTAATCCTGACCGTTGTTCTAAAATCTCCTCAGGGTAGATTTCATTAGAAGGTACAACTAATCGTCCTTGATTATTTGCATTTGAAGTCTTAACTGGAAATATTTGGCTGTTTTCTGAACTCATATGATCTGCGGTATTTTGGTTGGTATATTGGGGTTATTAGCACAATAAAAATATTGTTGTGCCGTGGTCTACTTTCATACAAATATCTACCCTGTGAATTTTTCAATCAAACACAAGTCGATGAAACTGATTGTATTATCGATGAGTTAACCGATTAGATTATTTATTATAGGTGTTATTTTTAGCCGTGGATGATAGCAAATATTAAAAAATGTAACAATCAAGTGGGGTATAAATAGTCAAGTTAAGTTTCGTATATTATTAAATTCTGAGTCCTAGTACTCCAACAATATTGTATTGATGGATACAGCGAGTCAGAAAGCGGTTAGCCACTAGGCGCACTTTGCAGGGAATGGTTACTCCCTTCACAAAAAGTGCAACAACGTGGATGACCGCTTTCTGGCTCGCCCGAAGGGAGCAACCCATCGATACAATGTTGCTGGAGTACTAGGCTTTTTTATCATTCATTATGATTTGTAAAAATTATTGATGAGTTTTCTCATAGGAGTTTCAAAATACTTGTACGATAGAATAGACGCTATTATAAGAAAAACTAAGAAAATATAAAAATGTATCTCGTTTGAAAGTGGGATTTTGTTGGCTATCAGTTTGTCATAAATACCATGTAGAGGTTTTTGCAAGATGTAGAGAGAGAAGCTTGCTTCGCCTAGTAATACTAGCCATCTTTTGCTAAATATAGTGGATATAACACCTTTTTCTTGTGCTAAGAAAACAAGAAATAGTAAAAAAGCTGGGGCAATTAACCCATTAGTGAATGCTAATTTAATACCAATAATATTTTCTAGTGATGGTCTAAATATAAGTAATACTGTGATGAGAGCAACAGAACAAACTAGCCAAACTGAGTTGTATTTTGAAACGGTAAATTTATTATTCTTAAAAAACACTCCTGTCAAAAATCCAGCAATAAAAGCATTAAGATGCATGAGTGGATTGTAGTAAATAAAATCATGTAAAAGAGATTTTGGAGCGTACTCATTACTATTGAGCAAACTCAGAAGGAGTACTTGAGTTGCTAGCCATAGTATTACTGTAAATATAATTAAACGTCGAGTACCGTGTTTGTAGATACTTAACAGTAAAAAAGGGAAACAGAGATAAAAGAAAGCCTCTACAGATAATGACCAACCAGGGGTATTTAAAGTAATGGGATAGCCTGGAATCCAAGCTTGTAGCATGCCTAAGTGTAAAGGGAGGCTAAAAGGATCATCCGTAAGTGTTTTATATTTAGCTGCAACTATTAATAAAAGAGCAATTAAATAAATAGGATATATGCGTGCAAAACGTGCAAGCCAATATTTCCATTTATTGAAACTAGCTTGTTGCTGAGGCTTATAATAGGCAATAGCCATAATAAAGCCAGAGAGTATGTAAAAATAGTTTACAGCGATAGGCCCTGCAGTAACGGCTTCATGTAGGTAGGTGTTTGCGGGGAAGACGTCCATGCCATAATGAAAAAATACAACCGATAAGGCAGCAATAAAACGTGTGAATGTTATTTGATCAAGTTGCAAAAGAGTTACTTTGGTAGAAGGAAAGAAAATGTGACCATTCACCTATAGACATTCACTTAAATAATTTCCCTTCGACTTCGCTCAGGGAGCTAGATCCCTGAGCGGAGTCGAAGGGAATGGAAATTTAATATGTGAAAGACTATACCTCCTGAAATTTGCCATTTCTGCGTTGAAAAATGATCATTTACGCCTGTAAACTCACATTTTTTGCCTTGAACTGACAAATTTCAGGGGGCATCTGAACGATTACAAGAAAATACATTAGTGATAAAAATTTTAATAAGCATTTTTATCAAAAAAAGCACGAGATATCGTTAAAAATATAATTTTAATATCTAACCATAATGTCCATTCGCGCATATATTCAAGATCATATTCAATACGTTTTTCCATTTTATAAATAGTATTTGTCTCACCACGCCAACCGTTGATTTGTGCCCAACCTGTAATACCAGGTTTAACAAGATGCCGCAACATATAGCCCGGGATTCTTGAGCGGTATTCTTCATTGTGTGCAACAGCATGAGGTCGAGGGCCAACAATTGACATATGACCTTGTATTACATTAATAAACTGAGGTAGCTCATCTAGTGATGTTTTGCGTAAGAACTTTCCTATAGGGGTGAATCGCGCATCATTTTTACAGGCTTGTGTTACTTTGTCGCCATCTTCACAGACTGTCATACTGCGAAATTTCCAAACCTGAATTTTTTCGCCTCTAAGACCGTAACGTGTTTGCTTGAAAATAATAGGGCCTTTCGATGTGAATTTAACGGCTAAGCCTATTATTAACATAATGGGAGAAATTAAGGTAAGAATAGCACTACCAACAAGGATGTCTTCAATACGTTTTAATAAGGCATGATCGGCAGAGAAAGGGGAGTCATAGATACAAAGAACAGGTGTTTCTACTATTTCCATGTATTTGCTTTGTAATAAATTCGTTGTGAAATAATCAGGCAGAAGGCGAATGGGGGTTGCGCTATCAGAAAGGGCTTCGAGTAATTTCATCATTCTATCTTTGGCTTCGACAGGTAGAGCAAAATAAATTTGATCCCATTCCCCTTTTTGTGCTGATGCTATCAAGTCATCAAAGTTACCTAAATGCTCGTATGTATTTGCTTTATGTCCTGTGATACGGGTTTTATCACACCGTTCATCATAAAACCCTGCAACATGATAACCATATTCAGGTCTATTTTCTAAGTCATGGGCGAAGCGTAAGCCATTTTCAGTGATACCGACTATGGCGACAGTTCTATTGTTAATACCCATGCGTCGTAAGTGAGAGAATACTTTACGTAGTGCATGGCGAGATAAAATAAGTAGTATAGGTGTGGCGATGAACCAAGAAATTAATACCAAACGTGAAAAATCTTCACTACTTTTGCTGATAAAGGCAATAAGAATTAAGGAGAGAAAAGTAAGTGTCCATGTGATAACAATACGAATAGCTTCATCACGTAGAGGACGACCACTCCAAGATGCGTATATTTCAGTAAAACGACTAATAAGACCAAATAAAATAACAGCACTTAACCCTGCGATTATATAGCTGTTTAAGCTATATAATTTAGTATAAAAGGCACCTAGAGATAGGGTAAGTAAAATAGTCAGATTATCAGTACTACGATAAATTAACTCTGAGCTGATTCTTTTATCTTCCATGTGTTTCTCTCAAATAATGTAGGGGGTAAGCTAATAATAGCGACTAAGGACTCAGAATTAAATAATCTACGAAACTTAACTTGCCTTTTTATCCCAGCATTGAATGCTCTCAATCGTTGCGTAGAGTAACTATGCGCCTCTTGAGATCATCCAATCTGAGACAAAAATTCCGTGTCAAGTTCTGCACATTATTTAACCCTGAGTCCTAACTATTTGTAGTTTATTATTAATATATAATAAACAAGCGATATTTGGGTGGCTTTCTGGTCAGTAAATGATGTTACCGAGATGAAAGGTCTTTTTCCCACTTGTAATTTTGTAATTGTTTTAACTGTAACTTGGATCTTAGGCGTATGATTGTCGCGATGATGATATAAAAAGAAGCTGGGATAAACTCCTTACTTAGTAATCTTGATGCCATGACATTGCCGTAATGTTTCGCTTCTTTAACGGGGCATTGCTTGGTGCGAGACAGTTCCATATTGCCTAAACGCGCTCGTGTTTTGATCTTGATGAGTGAAAAAATATCCCTAGGTGCTCGAATATAAATTTCTGTACCTGCAATGTTAGAGATCTCACTGTTTTTAAAATGACAACGTACATAGCCATCATCATTTATAATTTCTGGAAATTTTTCAAAACGTTGGCGACCTTGTTCGGTAATAATATAGCTACAGGTTGCTATAACACCTTCTTTTATATAGGGTAAATTGACCCATATTTGATAATATTTTTTGACTAGCCATGATGACTTAGACGTGTCGATAATAGGGGTTGGAGCAGCTAATAAGGTGTTGCTGTTCTCTAGCTCTTGAGTGATTTTACTAATACAGTTATCGCTAAGCTGGGTATCAGCATCAATATAAAAAATAGGGTAGGTAACACCTAATTCTTTTGCTGTATTTTCAGCCTCATTAAGAGCGTTTACTTTTGAAGGTTTTTTTATGTCTAAGCAAATAGCAGAAGGAAAGCTTGTTTTGACAATATCAGCGGTGTTATCGGTACAGCCATTGCATGCAACAATGAGATGATCAATACCATCTTGCTTGATGATACTATTGAGGCAATCTTCAATTACCCCAGCTTCATTGTGTGCAGGTACAATTACTGTAGCCATGTTTAACGATACCCTTTTAGCCAAGAATGACGTTGCTGAAAGATGGTGCGCCATTCTGATAGTATGACTTCTTTGTCTTTTTTTATCAAAGCCAAGACAGTGTAGGACAAATATTTATTAATTACATGTATTAATAGCAAATTTTTATACAGTGGTTGCTTCCAAGGTTTTGTATGCTTGTTAATAAGCTCCGCTTTTCCTTTGAGCAATTTTATCATTTTCCCTGAAAAATTAGCCTCACTCACTCCACCATGATGAATAATTTTAGCATCAGGTGTAACGATAGGTTGGTAACCTTTCTTAATGGCACGAATGCAATAGTCAGCCTCTTCTGCATACATGAAGAAGGTATCATCAAGTCCTTCTAGCTCATTCCATAACGATCTTGGTGTAAGAAAGAAGCAGCCCGTAATAACATCTACTTCACGGATACTTTTACGATCCCAACAGCCATAATTATCATAATTGAAAAAACAGCTGGAGCGAAATATTTTACTTAGCCCTAGTGCGCTAAAGAGCAGTGTTTTGAAAGATATTTTCGCACGGGCATTATTAGGGTTGAGTGATAAGTCGTCATTGAGTGTAACACCGCCCCAAATTCCTGCTTTTGGCTTTTCTTGTGCAAACCGCATCAACTTATCAATTGCTCCATCAAGGATTATCGTGTCAGGGTTTAATAATAACACATAATTAGAGTTGACGGTTTTTGCGCCAAGATTTACACCACCTGCAAAACCTAAATTCTCTTTCGATTCGATG
>QOAQ01000141.1 GCA_003972955.1 Aquificaceae bacterium | reverse complement strand
TTTTGATGAGTTCCAAGCAGTCCAAAGTGTTCAAGACAAAGTATACATCGCATAAATACTTAGATCGTTCCTTTGAATGAGCTAGGAAGCTGTCGGAGAATAGTGAACCTACTGCGGGAAAGCTGAATTTGGCTATATTTCCCCTCAATTCTCGCTAAATAGAATAACTATTCGCCTCAAATTGAGGAAAAATCTAGCTCAAATCAGCTTTCCCTCGCTACGGCTCATATTCTCCGACAGCCTCCTAGAAAAATAATGTTATTGGAATACTAAAATGTGCAAGAAAAATACAATTCATTAATTTTTCCTGTGTGAATGAGCAGTATATGCCTTCATTCATTAAAGTTTATTAATGTAAGTTATACTTATCTTGATATTCATCAAGTAGGTGTAGGGTATTGTGTGATTATAGACATGCCTCAAAGGAGTTGTATTCTCGGATAATCCCTCTAACAATTATAAATTAATTAGTCATTGATCTAGATCAAGCCAATATAAAATAAACTTTTGTTTAAATGAGTTATTTATCTAAATAAATAACATATGTTAAGAAATCTTCCTCTAAAGTCAGGAATACTTAGTTATACAAATGGCTGGCTTAATTATTTCTATATGCCTGATCTACCAACAAGTCCAATTAAAGCATAGGTGAAAAAATGACAAGCAATCGATTTAGGATAAAAACACAAGCTCTCACCCAATGCATCTCTTGCCCTGTTAGAAAACGCGCCCTCTATCAAAAAGTCCCAGAGTGTGAACTCAAACATATTCAGTCGTACCGCCAACATCAAATGTCCTTAACACCAAAAACGACGCTCTACTCTGCTGGAAGCACCCCCTCCTATATTTACACTCTTTATTCTGGTTGGTTAGCTCTCTACCAAAATACCCATACAGGTAAGCGCCAAATTTTAGGCTTTGCTTTACCAGGTGACCTACTCGCCTTTCAAGCTAATGCAAAGGGGGCAATTATGCATTCTGCTACTACATTAACCGATGCAACGCTATGTGCCTTTCCTCGTAGTAAAGTTGAAGACATGTTTAACAAACATCCTTCCTTAGCCACTCAGATAGCTATCATGGAGTCACGCGAGTTAGCCATATGCCAACATCACTTAATGTCGGCAGGTAGAAAGGATGCACAAGAAAGCATTGCTTTTCTGCTATTAGAATTATTTCATCGTTGCCGTCAACAAATAGACACGAGTTTTAATAAAGATGAAAACTCTATTTATTTTCCTTTAACACAAGAAGACATTGGTGATGCTGTTGGATTAACAAATGTGCATGTTAATCGTGTTATTCGACAGTTTATCCATGACGGAATTATTGAGTGTCATCACAAAAAATTACGTATTCTTGACGAGGAAAGACTATCTAAAATGGGTGAGTTTGACATTAATATCATCTCTAGCAATCTTTTAAGTTAGTACTCCATCAAAAAAAATAGCAACCTTCACCCCCCCCCTGAAATTTGCCATTTCCGCGTTAAAAAATGATCATTTGCATATGTAAACTCACTTTTTTTGTCTTGAGCTGATAAATTTCAGCGGGGTATCTGAGTGGTTACAAAAAATAATATATAACTTTCCAGAATCAGCCTTGCCTGTGAAAACCTCGCCAAGCTCTTTTGCCTCACGGTTAACACCTTCTATTTTTTCACCTGTATTCACGCCTCTCTTCCTAGTAATACAACGCTTTATCCCATAGAATAGATAGCGAATTTTTAACGCTATGGAGAATACTAATAATGTCAGAATTATTTTCAGCTGAATGGATGAATGCACTTAAAGATGGATGGAATAACGAGCCAGGAGTCAAAGACAAGCTTGCCGAGATTGGTTTTAACTCTGTTATTACCTGTGGTTTCAAAGAAGACGATGAGCCATGTGGTGTCTTTGTTGTAGAGAATGGTGAATGTGTTAGTGCGGGTGACTATAACGGCGAAACGCCTGATTGGGATATGCGCGCAAGTCGTAAAGATTGGATGAAATGGGTTAATAAAGGCATCGGTGTAATGGGTAGCGACATGCTCGGCATGGGCAAAGCTTATGCGTCAGGCGCACTTAAATTTAAAGTGGGTGATTACGGTGCAATGATTAAAAACCCTAAAATGGCGGGACCATTTGTAAAAAGTTTTAGCTTAATGAAAGCTATTGATACCGATAAGTAAGTTTGTCATCGATGTGAGCTAGGAGACTAGCCTAGTACTCCAGCAATATTGTTTTGATGGAGCACTAGAAGCACCTCAAACAACTGATATTTAAAAAATAAATATTATTAGCAGTATGATGATTAGAGGAAACTCTAAACCATAATACTGTTTTTAACCTGAATCCGTGACTTCAATAGCTTATTCGCTGTGCCGTAGTGAGGTCACGGGTTCAGGTTTAAATAATTGGGCTATGGAGAAAAGTATGAAAATTTTATGGAATATATTGGCAATTATCGGAATTATTTCCTTAATTGGTGGAGGCTTTGCCTACAGTAAATTTAAAGGTGAGTTAGATGCTTTTAATGAGTTAGACCCTGGCGCACGTAAAGTGTATGGGGATATGTGGACTAAGCTAAAAGAAACGGGTAGCTCAGCAGAAGCAACGGTTTGGAAACGTCCTTTAGATGAGGGTGTTAGTAAAGAAGATGCTGAAGAGGCAATGGACTCTGCTGCTATCGAGCTAGGCATCAAGGCGGTTGGTAAGCTTCCTTTGTCGGCTGAAGTTGAGAGTAAAACAGGTAAAAAGCAACGTTTCTTGAAAATTTTCCAATATTGCAACCCTATCACTGCAATGACAATGGTTGACCATAGCGATGCATTTGCTGCTTATCTTCCTTGCCGTGTTTCTATGATCGAAGATAAACAAGGTAAACTTTGGTTATATGCACTGGATATGGATATGATGATTTCAGGTGGAAAAACATTACCCCCTAAATTATTAAAAGCGGCTAAAGATGTTAAGCAGGTGATCTTAGAAATTATGAAGCGTGGCGCTTCTGGTGAATTTTAACTAAACACCATCAAACTGAAAAAGCTGAATAAGGATTTATTATTTCCCCCGTCCCTTATTCAGCTTTTTTATTGCCCAAGGATCTATCTGCTTTTATTTTTCTCAAATGATGCGCTGATACCTTTTCGTGTTCGATCATCTTCTTACGAATCAGCATCAAAATAACCGCATACAGTACGGCACAATGCGCGCCTATCCATAAGTACAGCCCTATATCCGTATCAATAACGGCAATATTTTTATCACTATCGGCTGATGGTATTTCATCAAATAAAAAACTTTCGCTAGATAATAACAGAGCCGACAGTGACAAAATAAAGGCAAGACCTGCGCGTTTAGCCATTAATAATATGGCAAGTAATGATAATAAATTGGCATACCAAGCAAATTGAAAAATAACAAAACCGAGCCAACCCGTTGCTAAAATCCAATAGCCTTTTATGACCGTTTCCTTTGTTATAAAGACCGTCTCAAACAAAGATAAGAAAAATAGAATAAAAGCCAGTGCAACTAATAGCATGGCGATTGTTTTTAAAATGGAGAGCCGAATATCAGTCATATATCAATCTACGTGTTGTCTAGGAGTCCACTACTTTTAAATCGGCACAGATAAATAAACAATAATAAGCCACCTATTTGATGAGCTAATACTGATAAGCGAGCTTTTTAACGGTCTGGCGCAATATACTAATTAACTGTTTTCTGCCAGTAGCATGTGTTAATGCCACCAACTGTTGCCAAGATTTCTTTTGTAGCACCTTAGCAATAAGCAACTGCAATTCTTCGGGGGATAAATAACAGCCTTGAGATAAGCGATACAAAGTGAGTTTATAAATCGCACTGATGCTACTTTCATAACCACGGTTTTGTTCATAAAATCCAATCAGTGCTTGATTTTCAGTATCTGTTAATTCTAGTAGAGCGAAATCATTTTTACCGAATAATTTTACAAATAAAATAGCCACCAGTGGTGCTTCCAAGTCTCGTAATGGGTCAGCTAATAACAAAGGCAACGAGGCGGCAAAGTTTGTTTGCGCGCGTTTGTAGAGTAACTCTGCTTTTTTATTTAAGGGGTGGAGCATTACCACAGAATGCGTTCCGCTACTTGCGTCACGCTTCATGCCTATCTGTACGGTTTGCAAGCCTGCCTGATGCCAAAAGGAGACTAATTCTGGCGTTGCTCCAAAGCTAGTAGCGATATAATCCACCTTAGCGTTTTTCTGTGCGGTATTAATAATCTGCCGTAATAAATAACTCCCAATCCCCTGCCCTTGTAACTCAGGATGTACCGCGATGCGTATAATACGCTCTCCTAGATAACAAGGCGCATCTTTTACCCCTGCATGAGTGGCTAAGGTTTGCGGAATCAAATGCCCTTGCGGGCGACGCTTGCCATTATAAATAGCATCAGCCAATGCTTTGCTAAAACCACCTTCTATAGCAACCAAGGCGGTTGCTAATATTTTTTTTGCGGTGCGAACAACAAATATTTGATAGTTTTTATCATCTAATAAACGCACTAGATCAGAGGGACGTGTTTGATAATGTGCGCTGAGTAATAAACCAAACAACTCACGTAACAGGCTTTCATCGGCTATTAAATCGTCCTGTTTAATAATAGCGACGTGATAAGACGTGGGCTTGGCAACGACGACACCACTCATATCTGCTAACTCTGTTTTTAGCAATAACGCATCAAAGGTGAAGTTTTCTAAAGGGTCATCTTTAGCCCAGCGACACGGTGTATCCAGCGTGGCACTTTTCCAGTATGGACTGCACTTATCTAATATTTTTTTAAAACGCAATGCAAAGCCACGACCACTGCCCTCGTAGCCATGCTCAGTGGTGGCAAAGATTAAGCGCGAATGCTGCTTTATAAACCGCTCCAACAGCGGCAAAGGAATACTCGCTGCCTCATCGATTAATATCAGATCCGCCTGTGGTTTTTGTTGATTAAGTTCATCGGGGGATAAAAAATGCAAACCCGCTAACTTTTCTTCACTCCCGACTTGCGACAAGCTTTGATGTGCTGCTTGAAACACAGTTTCTGCTATTTTACGACTTGGCGCAGTGACAATAATATGTGTTCGCCCTTGTTCTAATAAGTGTGCCGCAAACCAACCTAATAAGGTTGATTTGCCACGCCCCCTATCCGACGTTAGCACCAAAGGACGACGACGATGACCACTGATTACGCTTTGCATCATCACAAAGGCATCTTGTTGATCTTTAAAAAGTAAAGGGGTGGTGACTTTTTTTCTCGCAGGAACAGTCAACGCTGGAAGTGGTTGTTTGTGATCAAAAAATAAGGCGGATGATTGCTGTAAAAGCCGAGTAAAACGTTGTAAAAAATGACTTTTATCTGCCCAGCTTCTTAAATCAGGGGTAAGCAGTATAAGATAGCCGCCTCCAATAATTGTCCCTGTGACTATACCGAAGGCATTGGCATTAAAAGTATTCTCCTGACCACTGCTAAACGCATCAAAAACAACAACATCATATTCTTGACCTAACACCATGCTCGCTTTGCTCATCGGCAAGGTTACTTGTTCTGTAAGATCAGTATCACTTAACCATAAATAATTTAAGCTTTTAAGCCGCTGTTTTGCCATGGCGACACAATCCTCAAACTTCCCACTGATCACTAATAACTGACGATGCTGTTGCTGAGGATGTATGTATTGCGCCATTTATTTTGCTTGCTCGCTCAGGTGATAGCGGTAATGGGAGGTAATTGGATAGCGTCTGTCTTTGCCAAAGGCGCGTTTGGTGATGCGTACACCAGGGGCTGATTGGCGACGTTTGTACTCACTTAATAGCACTAAATTTGCCACACGATGTACCGTATCAAAATCAAAGCCTTGCGCCACAATATCATCGACACTGTGAAATTCTTCAATAAAGAGACGTAATACCTCGTCTAAAATATCGTAAGGTGGTAAAGAATCTTCATCTTTTTGATCGGGAGCTAATTCGGCGGATGGTGGACGCGTAATCACGCGGTCGGGAATAATTTCACCATCACCAAGGCTATTGCGGTAGCGTGACAGATCATAAACAATGGTTTTAAAAACATCTTTCAAGGGCGCAAAGCCACCTGCCATATCACCATATAGGGTGGCATATCCCACGGACATTTCACTTTTATTGCCCGTTGCTAATAACATCTTGCCGAGTTTATTCGACATTGCCATCAGTAAGACACCTCGTGAGCGTGCTTGAATATTTTCTTCGGTGACATCACGCTCAAGCCCTGCAAACTCTGCTGAGAGTGCCGACATAAAGCGATCAAAAATAGGCTCAATAGAAATCTCGCGGTATTTTACGCCCAGTTTTACCGCCTGTTTTGCGGCATCTTCAATACTAATGTCAGCGGTATATTTGAAGGGCATCATAATGGCTTCGACGTTTTCAGCACCTAAGGCATCAACAGCGATAGCTAGTGTTAACGCTGAGTCTATGCCACCTGATAACCCAAGCATGACACCAGGAAAGCCATTTTTATGCACATAATCTTTAACTCCTTGCACAAGAGCTTGATAAATACACGCTTCATCTGAGACAACTCGCACTGCACACGCTGTCCCTGCGGTAGATAGGGGGAGCTTTTGTGTAAAGACACCCGCTTCAAAGGTCGGTGCTTGAAATAGTAATTGCCCCTGCTGGTCAATCAGTAAAGACTCACCATCAAAGACTAACTCATCTTGCCCGCCGACTAGGTTCACATAGACAATGGGGAGGTGATGGTCACTCGCGCGCTGTGTCAACATCGTTAGACGTTCATTGGTTTTATTTAAACGGAAGGGGGAGGCGTTTAACACAATCACCGCATCGATATTTTCTTTTGCTAATGCGGCAATCGGCTCACGCATCCAAATATCTTCACAGATTAATAAACCAACAGAATAACCTGCTATATCCACCACCACAGATCGCTCTCCTGCGGTAAAATAACGCTTTTCGTCAAACACACGGTAATTGGGTAAATGCTGTTTGGCATATTCGGCAATAGATTGTCCATTTTGCAAAATACACGCCATATTAAAGAGCTGATTGTCACGCATTAGAGGCGCACCAATGATTGCTGTGATGCCTTGTGTTGCGGTGACTATTTCATCAAGTGCGCGTTCTACTTGCGCCAAAAAAGCAGGACGAAATAATAAATCTTCAGGTGGATAGCCTGTAATAACCAATTCAGGAAAGACAACAACATCTGCGCCCTCTTCCTTTGCGTGATGAATAGCATCAATAACAAGTTGAGTATTGTGTCGAAAGTTGCCAACAATAGGGTTTAACTGGGCAATGGAAACGGTAAGGTGCTGACTCATGAGGAAATCGTCTACTAAAAAATATCAAGGGAGGAAGATATACCAATCTTATTCACGAATAGCAATGCAAAAACGATTTTGAGGAGAGTTCATCTGAATCCGTGAAAAAATAATAAATAAAACCATTCATATTGATATAGACATTCACTTAAATAACTGATGTTACGCACTTTAGATTTCTATTTGTGCGTTTAAGCACAAATAGCACGATGCGATAGCGAGTGCGAAGCAGTATTTCCCATTCTAACCGCGCCGAGCATTTGCAAGTAAAAATGGGTTAGCAGGGCAAGCTGTTTGAGCGTAGCGAGTTTTTGCCCTGCCCATTTTTACTTGTGAAGCGCAGGAGAAAGCGGGTAGCTGGGTCGCCTTTTCTT
>QOAQ01000073.1 GCA_003972955.1 Aquificaceae bacterium | reverse complement strand
TTTACTTGTGAAGCGCAGGAGAAAGCGGGTAGCTGGGTCGCCTTTTCTTTGGTTAGTTTCTTTTGGCGACGCAAAAGAAATGAACTCGTAGCCGTTAAGACGCTTTGCAAATCAACAAAAGCTTAGTCGGCTACGAAAACCTTGCAGTGAAAATAAAAAATCACCACTGCGTAACATCAGTTAACTAAGTGGGAAATGTAATAGTGAATAACTTTTTCTAAATTATGTAACATTAAATTAAATTCATAAAGAAATGAACTTGTTAAAGAATATAAGTACTATAATATTAGTTATTGCTAATATTTGATGCCCTCTATGAATTTTAAAACCCCAACTCTTTTTTTTGCTTCTGTTTTGTTATTAAGCAACCCTCTAAGTGCCGCTAGCTTTCCTCAATTAGCGATGTTGACTGAAGGTGCTTCTGGTACTTTGGTTCCAAGCAAAAAGAAAGCTCGCAAAGCACAGGGCAGTTCTTGTCTACGCAGTGTGGAAAATATTAAGCGTAAAGCGAAAAAAATTAATGCCGTCATAAATGAAAGCGCAAAAAAACATCGTGTTGATAGTAATTTGATTAGAGCGATTATAGCGGTTGAGTCATGTTACAACCAAAAGGCAGTTTCTCCTGCGGGAGCGCAAGGTTTAATGCAGTTAATTCCTGATACTGCGGAACGCTTTGGTGTAACGGATAGTTTCAATGTGCAACAAAATATCAATGCAGGTACAAAATATTTGCGCTTTTTGCTTGATCGTTTTGATGGTGATTTGCAAAAGGTAACCGCAGGATACAATGCGGGAGAAGGGCGGGTTGATTACTATAAAGGCGTTCCCCCTTTTAAAGAAACGCAAAAATACGTCAAAAATGTATTAAGAATACATAAAGCCTTATCTTATAAAAAGCCTGTTGCTGTCGTTGCCCGCAAGAAGGTAGTAAAGCCTAAGCCTAACGGAAGGCATAAATATAATAGAATAACTCAGGTTAAGAGAGTAGTCATAAAACCTAAGCCAGTTCATGTTGTGTATAAGCCACGCGCGATGACGGCTAAACCAGGTCGTCAAGGTTGGGAATACAACCGTTTACGTGCGCCTCAGTTGTATAAAAAACGTCGTTAGCCCTCTTTCCTCCTTAGTTTTGTCAATGGAGAAGGAAAAAGGTGAATAGATTAAAATCTAATAGCTAGTACCAAAACCATTATCAACCTGATTTCTTAAATCAGGCAAATTAGTGAGTTCATGTATCTGTGATAGTGGACCTTGAGGGAATAAGCGGTAGAGATATTTCTTTCCACCTTGTGCTGCAAATTCTTGATCCATTACATTCATCAGTTGTCGTGCATTACGGCAATCTTCGCAATGTGCATAAAAATCTAAAACAAAGTCAACAACTTCTAATCGTTCTTTTGTTAACTCGATATTCATCGTGGTGGCGCGCTTTTTTATTGCATCGTATACATCTTCTTTCTGAACTCTTTGATGACCCGTGCTTCTAGGTTGGCTACGTGGAAATGCTTCATTTTGTTGTGTGTTTAACATAATTGCTCCTATTGTTTTCTTTGTATGACGAGCTTGTGTTTTCTTATACCAGTATAAGAAATACTAATGTAATAATAGGTCTAGAATAGCTATCTTGCTCAAATACCCTTGATACTGTAGGTATATTCATCAATAGCCTTGGAAGATATCTTAGAAAATAATAAACACTAAAAATACCTGAGTGGCTATACTAAGGACTCAGGTTTTATATAGGAGTAGGGTGTGTTAAATAAATTAATATTGTTACTGTGTCTTTCAGGCTTTATTGTCTCAAGTAGTTTTGCCGAAGCTCCTCAAAAAATAGGAAAAATAAAGGGGGGGATTGAGTTAGTTTTTCCTGATTGGTTTAAAGAGAGTTTTCTTGATTTTAGGGAAGATGCTAAAGAGGCGAGCGAACAAGGTAAGCACTTATTAGTTTTCTTTCATGTAGCTGGCTGTCCTTACTGTAAAAAAATGCTAGATGATAATTTTATGGCAGGTATAAATGCGAAATCTATTCAAGAAAATTTTGATTCAATCCAGATAGACTTAAAAGGCAGTAAGGAAGTTGAGTTCAATAAAGATATGACCGTATCCGAAATGGATTTAGGCAGAGCCTTAGGTGTGAAATATACACCAACTATTTTATTTATGAGTGCAGATAATAATGTGGTTGCACGGCTTAATGGCTATCGTTCACCGCGTGAATTTAAGCAGGTGTTAAACTTTGTCAAAGAAAAAGCCTATAAAGAGATGGACTTAGCAACATATCGAGAAAAGCATTTGCATGACAGTGTTTATACCTTAAAACCTGACAAACGTTATGTAACAGAAACAAACTTACAAAAGCTATCAAAACAAGATAAGCCACTGATGATTTTATTTGAAGATAAAACCTGTGATGAGTGTGAGCGTTTTCATAAAGAAATCCTCGATGTAAAAGAAAGCAAAGAGATATTGAAAAAATTCAATGTAGTTCGTTTAGATGCACTTTCAGATAAGGAAATTATTGATCCTGAGGGTAATAAAACAACGCCTAAAGCATGGTTAAAGAAGCGTGATATTAGTTATCGACCTGCTGTTTTATTGTATTCAGACGGTGAAGAAATTGAAAAAGTAACAGGTTTGTTAAAGTCATATCACTTTCAACAACTTTTGAATTATGTAGCAGAGAAAAAATACACCGAATTTGATTCATGGATCGGTTATCTAGACGTGCAATCTAAGAAAATTCTAGAGTCAGGAAAGGATATAGATATATGGAAATAAGAATTTAATAATATACTGATTGTTTTCTGTGTATAATACCCGCTAGTACTCTAGCAATATTGCTGGAGTACTAGCGGGTATTTTTTTGTCCCGTTGCTTAGCAATATTTCATAAATAATAACAATCAAACTGTGACTAAACCTCTTGTAACAATTTCTGATCTACAATTTTCTCGTGGTGAGCGAGAAATATTTTCTGCTGTCAATTTAGATATTCCGAAAGGTAAAATCACCGCCATTATGGGACCGAGTGGGACAGGAAAAACAACCCTGTTACGCCTTATCGGTGGGCAACTCATTCCAAGTCGTGGGGATGTTATTGTCGAAGGAAATTCCATTCCTTGCTTATCCAATAAAGCACTTTACCAAGCGCGTAGACGTATGGGAATGCTGTTCCAATCAGGTGCATTGCTGACTGATTTAAACGTCTTTGAAAATATTGCCTTTCCCATTCGTGAGCATTATGATTTTCCTGACATTATGGTGCGCGATCTGGTCTTTATGAAGCTAGAAATTGTTGGCTTGCGTGGTGCGTATAAACTCATGCCATCGGAGTTATCAGGCGGTATGGCGCGTCGCGTGTCTTTAGCCAGAGCTATTATTCTTGACCCCGTTTTAATGATGTACGACGAGCCATTCACGGGCTTAGATCCGATTACATTGGGTACAATTGTCAGTTTAATCAAAGAGCTTAATCAGGCATTAGGTATGACCAGCATTGTCGTTTCTCATGATGTCAGCGAAGTGTTGTCCATCGCCGATTATGTGCATATTCTTTCGGAAGGTGTGGTCATGGCATCAGGCTCTCCCGATGAATTACGCAAGACTGATTCAAAATGGGTTCAGCAATTTCTACAAGGCTTACCCGACGGTCCTGTCCCTTTTCATTATCCTGCTAATGATTATGCACAAGCATTAAGAGAGGGTGAAATATGATCGCAAATAGCTTGCAAAGCATAGGCAATCACACACTTGTTTTTCTGCATCGTATTGGTCGTGCGAGTCTTTTTTTATGGCATGTTTTAGGCGGTATTAAAGACCTTCTGTTGCGCCCTAGTTTACTCATTCAACAAGTCCATTCAGTGGGTGTATTATCACTCCTGATTATTATCTTCTCAGGCTTATTCGTCGGTATGGTACTGAGTCTTTTAGGCTACGTTACCTTAGTGGAATTTGGTGCAGAAGGCTCATTAGGTGTGCTGGTTTCTTTGTCGATGATACGCGAACTAGGGCCTGTACTGGCAGCGTTATTATTTTCAGGTCGTGCGGGTTCTGCGTTAACAGCGGAAATAGGTTTGATGAAAGCAACAGAGCAATTAGCCAGTATGGAAATGATGGCAGTTGACCCTATTAAAAGAATCATCACCCCCCGTTTTATTGCAGGTGTTTTTTCGCTGCCTTTATTGACAGCGATTTTTATGGCAGTGGGTATCTACAGTAGTTTTTTAGTGGGTAGTGTATGGCTTGGTGTGGATGAAGGTTCTTTTTGGTCACAAATGCAGGCTAAAGTTGACTTTCAGCATGACCTTATCAATGGCTTTATAAAAAGTTTTGTGTTTGGTGTTGTGGTGATGTGGATTGCTGTTTTTGAAGGCTACGATGCGACCCCAACCTCCGCAGGTGTCAGTGAAGCAACGACTCGCTCTGTGGTTTATTCTGCTTTAGCAATTTTGGGCTTAGATTTTATATTAACTAGCATTATGTTTGGACTGTAGAGAGTAGAAAAATGCGTATATCAAAAACAAAAGAAATAATGGTCGGTATCTTTGTTCTACTTGGCTTTATCGCCACTTTTTTACTGGCATTAAATGTTAGTAATTTGGGCAGTTTAGGCGCAGCAAAAAGTTATGATGTAAAAGCCTATTTTAACAATATTGGCGGGCTAAGAACCCGTGCTAAAATATCAATGTCGGGTGTAAAAGTCGGGCGTGTGAGTCGTATTGCTTACAATCAAGAAAGAGGGCAAGCAGAAGTGACCCTAACACTTGATGCGCAGTATAAATTAAGTACGGATACACAAGCGAGTATTTATACCGCAGGTTTGTTAGGAGAACAGTATATTTCTTTGGAACCTGGCGCAGAAGACGAGGTCTTAACCTCAGGTGATATGATTACGTTAACGCAATCAGCAATGGTTTTAGAAGAGATAATAGGCAAAGTAATGGTAAGCCTGACATCAAAATAATAGTGACTCATTCGTGAGTGGGAGAATTTTATAATGAAATATTTAACAACGATAATTATCTTGTTTTTAAGTTTGAGCGTTTCGTTAACCGCGAATGCTAAAAATATAGCAGCAGAAACGGCTGTACTAAAAGCGAATAATGCCATTTTTAGTGAGTTGGAAAAAAGAAAAGCAGAACTAAAAACCAACCCTAAGGTGTTACAAAGTATTGTTGAAAAACAAGTCGTACCGTTTATCGATTTTGAAGCAATGGCTAAACTCACACTGGGTAAGCAATGGAAAGCAGCTTCTAAAGCACAAAGAGCACGCTTTCTTAATGCCTATCGTACAATGCTTATCAATAGTTATGCTAAAAATATGCTCGGCTATGCAGGCGCAAAGATGACCGTTAAAAGCTCTGTTTCTGGTGGGCGTGCTGGCTATGAGATGGTAAGAACATCCATTACACCTAAAGGCAGAGCGGCAGTATCCGCAAACTATGATGTACGAAATAAATCAGGTAGTTGGAAAGCATATAATATTGAGATTTTAGGTCTTAATCTTATTACTAACTTCCGTACAAATTTCACCCGTGAAATTTCTCGTACCAGTTTAGATGCCTTGATTGCTCGTTTAGAAAAAAACAATGCTGAAAAATAGTCATGCCGAACTTATCAAAAGTGAATCAGGCTATCACGTAAAAGGTAGCCTGACCTATGACGCTGTTGGCGATTTAATTCATCAGAAAATAATTGCTGATGGCTTGAACATAGAAACTATAGCGCTAAATTGCGCGCAATTAGCACGTATTGACAGTGCAGGCATAGCATTATTTATACAGTGGCAACGTGAATGCGAGCAGAATAATAAAAAACTACAGCTAGTAAACCTTCCTTCTCAAGCAGTGTCTCTGCTTAAAGCCAATCAGTTAGATAATTTTTTTATGACGGAGTGATCTTTATTTCACAGATCAGAAAAAATATTGCTTTGGTCTTTATCTTTATGTTTTTCAAATTAATTTATTAGTATATTTTTCATTTCACTAATGAAAAGTAGCTACAATGATGAATTGTAATCCAGAAAATTTAGCACGTATCCATAAAGCATTACATTGGGTTTCTAAAAAGCCAGATGGTATTGTTATCAATCACAGTGATGGTGTGGAAAATTTATTAGTCATAAAAGATGGAGATATTGTCTCTCTACACTTTATGGATACAAAAATGTTACTGATTAAAACAAAAATCAGTGACAGTATGTCGAGTATTGATATTTCAGATCCCTTAAATCTAAAGGGTCAATATGCACAAGCGATGATGCTGAGTTTAGTCTTTAAGCCACAGCCTAAAAAATTATATATGTTGGGCTTTGGAGGAGGGCGAGTACCAATGGTTTTTCATCATTATATCCCCGAATTAGTCATTGAAGCATCGGAGCATAGCCAAGGGGTTATACAGTTAGCGGAGGCTTGTTTTGGTATCACGCTTGATGACAGAATAAGAATAAGCACGAAAGATGGTCGTGAGCACTTGGCTAGCTTTCCTGAAAACCACTTTGATATTATTTTATTAGATAGTTTCTCTGGTATCGGGGATCACCCTAACCAATTATCCACACAAGAGTTTTATCAACTCTGTAAATCACGCTTAACGCAAGATGGTGTTGTCGTGACGAACTTGGTTGACAATAATCCTTATTTTAAACAAAAAGTTGCTACATTTTGTGCAGCATTTAAGTACAGCTATCAATATGAAAGTAAAGGAGTCTACATCTTCTTTGGCTCAGATACCGATGATTTTAGCCAAACTGAATTTAGACAAAAAGCACAAGAAATAGTCGCTCAATATACCTTTGAATTTCCTCTACTTGAAAGCAGTCACTGTGTAACAAAGTGTCGAGCAGAAATGTTCTCGGATAAACGTTTGCGTGATAATGATATTTATGAGCAAGACATAGAGCAAGGAGCAATCGCTCTGATATAATTTATTATTTCCTTATCCTAATGAGGTAAGTCTTCCGTGTATTCAGTGTGTTCCGTGGTTTAAAAATAAGTGGTGTGAATACTTTAAAACCACGGAACACACGAAACAACACGGACAATAATAAAGACATAGAGCTAGGTGTAGTTGCTCTGATATAGTTTACTGTTTCCTTATCCCTAATCTTAATGAGGTAAGTCTTCTGTGTATTTAGTGTGTTCCGTGGTTTAAAAATAAGTGGTGTAAATTTTAAAACCACGAAATACACGAACAATAATAAAGACTATATTGAAATTCCTTATGAAATTACTAGCTCCTGCAAAACTAAACTTATTTTTACATATCACAGGACGGCGTGATGATGGTTATCATCTTTTGCAAACTATCTTTCAATTTTTAGATTATTCCGATGAGATAACATTAAATTTACGTGATGATGGGCGCATAAAGCGTGTATCAGGTCTAGCTTCAGTACGTGATGAAGATGATTTAGTGGTACGCGCCGCCCACTTATTAAAGCAGTACACTAAAACAGCTTATGGTGCTGATATTAGCGTTAATAAAAAACTCCCTATTGGCGGTGGCTTAGGTGGCGGTAGTTCAGATGCTGCAACAGTACTGCTGGGATTAAATCAACTATGGTCATGTGATTTAACTATTGATGAATTGGCTGAGTTAGGGCTAAAATTAGGTGCTGATGTACCCGTTTTTGTACGTGGACATGCAGCATGGGCAGAGGGGGTAGGCGAGCAATTAGAGATAATTACTTTGCCTGAACCGTGGTTTGTGGTTGTTCATCCAAATATTTTTGTCTCAACAGCTGAAATTTTTGCAGATAAGGGATTGACACG
>QOAQ01000091.1 GCA_003972955.1 Aquificaceae bacterium | reverse complement strand
CAATATCCGTCTCACCAAACTCATTGACGATAATGGCAATGCGTTTATTGCCTGCTTGTTTGACGATATTAGAGAGCAGGGTGGTTTTGCCACTGCCAAGAAAGCCAGTGACAACGGTAGCGGGGGTTTTTGTAAGGTTCATATTTTTTAGGGGGATAATTTATCATTTACATGCGTAGCGACAAGGCACGCCTTGTCGCCACAGGAGATTTAATAAAAGGGTTTAAGCTGACCTTTTTGTTTGATAACTGCGGAGCCATCAGATTCTAATTTTCCAACTGCCATGCGTAGTATATTCATAGTGCCTTTAGCAGAGGCATTGGCAGGTTTGATTTTAATATCAGTTACGTACTGCCATTTATCATCAATGTTAGCGGTGCCGCTTAGCATTAAAGGTGCATCTTTTGAGCTGATTTTTGCGCTAAGTCCTTTGTCGCTAGGCGTAATACTAAGCGCATAATCTCCCGCAGGTTGTATTTTTATGGGAGCGGTTAATATGCCTTGTTTCCATTGATAGCTTGCATCAAGAACGGGGAGTTCACCCTTTGCTAGGCTAAAGTGTTTAATATTGCCTTTAAGATCACCACTGAATTTGGCTATTTTTTGGATTTTGGAAATAAATGCGCCCGTAGTTTCAATCTGGGTATTATCAAGGCTAATTGTTTTAGCAAGATTAATACCGACTAAGCCATTCATCGTTAATTCTGGGTCTTGTACAGCAATATCCGTTTTGAGTGAAAAGCTTTTAAGGCTTTCTAATAGATTAATCGACCAAGCAAGATTATTGAGGGTGAATGTTTTGCTGATAAGCTCCTTAGCTTCACCTTTCCATATCGTGCCTGATAATCCTTGTAGTTGAACCTTATCATGCGGAGCATATTGATAAGCAAAGCGGGCGGGTGTTTTCCAAATAGCTGTCACCGCAAAACTAGCGATGCCAAGTAATATCAGATTCCTTAGTTTCATATTTTCTCCAAGGTCAAACGGATATTCACCATACCAGTGGTTTTACTTTTTGTTATCGCCATGGCGGTACTGCTTAAGCCGTATCTAGTCTCTAACTCAGCAATAAAGCGCATCACCTTATCAGCATTGGCATTTTTTAAAGAGACAGCCACTTTGTTAGCGCCTTGCGATTGCATCCGCTGTAGTGTGGGTTTTAAGCGCCATGTTTGTAGTGCTTGTTCGATAAGCTGCTGTGGATTTCCTCTGACTTTTTTAATGCTCGATCCACTGGCTTGTTGTTGTAATTGCCGCACCAACGCACTTTGGCGTTGCATAATACGCAATTCAATTTGTTTTTCGTCGGTTAGCTTGCTGAGCTTGTCGTGTTTACTCAAAATAGGATGCAGAATGACAAGCCAAAACAGCATAATCGTCACAGAGACAGCGGCGATGGAGACTAAGGTTTTCTCACGTGATGAGAGCATCAAAAACCAGCTTTTTAGTTGATTGTTCATACCATTCCTTTAACGACTAAGGTCGATTCTACTTTATCGGAAGTTGTCGTTGATGATTTTATCTCAACCTGTAATGCCCCTTCTTTAGCGAGCGTATTTTTAAAGTTCTCTAAGCTAGAAAGGTTGGGGGCGCTAATGACAAATAATAATTCATTATTTTGATGGCGTATTTCGCGTAGCGATATTTTAGGAAATTTCTTGAAAAAAGGCGATACCGTCGCAATGGCTTGCAAGGTTGAACTGTGACTAGAGCCATTGGCTTTTTGTAAGGCGGCGAGCTTTTGTTTCATTTGTACAGGCGCATTTTGTATGCGACTTTTAGGAAACGTCTTTTTATAAATAGACTCGATTTCACGATCTAAGGCGGTTAATTTATTATCAAGTTGATGATTTTGCCATGCCAATATCCCAATCCAAAGTACACCTAAGAATCCTGCCAAGGCAATAACAGGTTGCCAAGGTTTCCAGTTAATATTGAGTAGCGCACTATCGCCACGATTAAAGTCAGTTAATAAATTTAATGTGAGTGAGTCAACAATATCATCATGATTCACGTCATTGGCACTGCTGAGTGTATGGCGTTCAAACGCTTTGAGTTCGTCGGGGTAATCTTGTTCTTCTCCTGAATAATAAATGGCATCAGGTGGGTTTTTATCTAACTCTTCGCTTAGAAAAACAGGTAGTAAAGTTTGATCACAACTAAAGCCAGACCACTTATTTTGACGCAAGCAAGCGGTGTTTTGTCGATTAATTAAAGTCCAGCTATCGGTTTTATAGGGTAGCGTGAAAAGGCTAGGTAAAATATAGTGTGGGTGAATATTGTGTTCGCGTAAAACAGTGAGCCAATGCTCCATTTTTTGCTGATTAATCACCGCAACATAGGTTGGTGCATCATTATTTTCACGATGAACGGCGAAATGTAGTGCATCAATATCATCTGCTAAGCGTTCTTCTAAGGCGTAAGGAACAGCTTGCAGTAATTGTTTTTTATTTTTACTGGGAATAGTGATGCTAGTGAGTAGCACATCTTCATTGGGGATAAAAACGACGACTTTTTTGCCCGAACTTAGCCCATGTACCGCATTCCAATCGCTAGATCGAAAGGTGGCGGTTTTTTGTTTGCTAGTGACTTCAGCAACCTCAAGCGGTGCTTGGGAGGATGCATTTGCTGAAGGTAACTTTAAAAGAAGTAATTGCATTGTTTATTCGCTTGCTTTGGATGATGTCGTTGTAATCGGTGGTTTACTATAGTCTCGCATGATGACACGGACTTTGCCTTGTTTTCGTTCTAACACACTGTTTATAAAAATACGCGCATTGTTGATATTGACTTGACCTTGTAGGAGAAAGTAGTTGCTGGTGTTGCTGAGTATTTGTTGGTAATTAGCTTTTCGTTTGCCCATTTCAGTCTTAGGCGCAAACAAGGTCTTCACTTTATCAAGATCCCAAAATTCTTGCATATTTTCAAATGGTGCATCATCTCTGGCAGATTTAATATCTTTTATGGTTTCTTGGTCAAAGCCAAGTGCTTCTAAGACTTCTTTTTCTGCCGTATTGATATTGATTTTACTCTCTTTAGGTAAACTGGATATTAAGGGTAACAGCTTTTCAATAAGTTCTTTATTCATCCCCTTTAATAGTAATAACTCGCTATTACTCATCAATAGACTATTAGCACTCATATAAGGATGTTCTTGAGACTGATAATAAGCACTTTCCGCACCACCTTGACGCTCTTCGTCATCGGTATCAATCCAGTCTTTCACGGTGTCTGCAAAATTTTCCGCTGGCCCGAGTGCTTGTTCGGTATCGATCTTTTGGATTAGCTTGACTACCTGTTCATAAACTAGCGTTTCTGTTTTGAAGACGGGCTTTTTTTCAGCAGATGGAATGCCACCACCAACGGATGTCCCAGCAGATTTTTTAGGTGGCTTAATTTTAGGAAAGTGAGCGATTAAAGAATTTAAGTTGATACGCCCCTGCAAATCAAATAATTGTCCTTTTAAACTACCACCAGGAATTGGTATCGGGGGCAACTCGAATGCCCAGTCTTCCTGTAAAGAATCAACTTTTGGATTGTCTTTATAATCTTTCTCTAAAATTTTCTTCGACCAATCTTCCATGCCCACGGCATATTCATAGGCTTGTTCAAGGTTGGAAATATTACCCGTTAAACGTATGTGTAGTTGTTGCCGATACATTGCAAGTGAGGCGAGCGAGACGGCAATGGTCGTAATAACCAGTGCAATAATTAAGGCAACACCTTGTTGTTTAGCGTGTTGTTTCATTGTGTAACCTCTGGTGGTGCTATTGCTTCTAATCGGTCGGATAGACGTAAATTTTCACCTGTTTGATGGTTTAATTTGTAATCATAAATAGTGGTGTAAGCCATCACAGCACGTACATATTTACGGGTTTCTTTAAAGGGAATGCTCTCTATCCAACGGCTTGCTTCCAGTGTGTTTTCTGGTAGCCATTTCGGAATACGGTGTGGTCCTGCATTATAAGCAGCACTTGCTTTCGCATAGTTGCCTTTGAATCTATCCAGTAATTCTTTGAGATAGGCGCTGCCTAATTGAATATTAATATTAGGTTTTAATAGATCGAATTTATTGGGTTTGGGTAAATTAAGTTTTTTAGCAACGGCTCTCGCGGTAGGAGGGATAAGTTGCATTAAACCTAATGCTTTTGCGCTTGATGCAATATTCGCATCAAAGGCACTTTCTCGACGTGCAACACCGTAAACCCATGCGGCAGGAACTTCTTTTTCGCGGGCATATTGCTCAATTAAACGTTGGAATTGTAGTGGAAAACGTAGCCCCGTTTGATTCCAGTCTTTGGTTTTCGCCACGCTGACAATAGCAATAAAAGGTAGGTTTTTCTCTAAGGCAAGTTTTGCTGCGGCAAGTTTTTCCTCTTTATTTAAAGCCTTTAAGGTATAAAACCACTCACGTTTAGCTTGGCTGCGTAAACCTATTTTAAATAACTCTAAAGCACGTTGAATACCAATATTTTCAGCGATTAATAAGCTTATTTGTTCGCTTCTATCGGGTTCGACCGTTGCAAGGCTTTTATAGTCTTGCTGTAAGCGATCGGCGGCTAAAAAACCGTAATAAGATGCATCTTGTGCCAGTTCTTCGTACAAGGAAAGTGCGTCATCAATTTTATTTTCAACCGATAAGGCGCGCGCCTTCCAATAGCGCCATGCATCTTTTTTTTGATAAGTGCTACTCATCGATTCTATAGCCGTCAATACTTTTTTCCAATCACCCTGACGTAACGCCATTCGCGCCATCCATGCACTACTTTCATCATCACGATATTGATTAGGAATAGCACTTAAATGTTGTAATGCGTAGGGGCTGTGGTTAAGCGCATCTTGCATGGCAATATAACTCGCGACCTCGGCTTTTTGTTGCGGGCTAAATTGAATGTGTTTTTCTAGTGAGCGTAAAAATTGCTGCGCTTTCTCTGTATCATGCCGTGATATACGTTTGATGCCATAGAGAAAAATGCGTCGATCGTAGTCATGTTTGCCTGATAGCAATGCCAGTGTTTTACGTTTTAGCAGGTATTTTTTGGCTTTATGTTTGAAGCGCAGCCACAGAGTCACGCGTTGCTGATCTTTGGATGATAGTTTTTTTGCCAAGTGTTTGGCGAGCTTGCCATGCCCCTTTTCTATTGCTAGTGCGATACGTTGCCAAATTTTATCGTTATCTAACCAGCCTTTTGATGCCATTAAATCAAATAATCCTGTACACGCAGAAGGTCGTTGCGAGCCAGAAAGCCATATTTTTAGGGCTTCCTTTTTACTAAGCTCGACTTCATCATCAAGATTTATTTTTGCTTGGAGGTAATAACACTGTGAGGCAAGACCACCATGCTCTTTAGCATAAACTTGCCGTGCCTTATCCCACTGTTTATCGACAATAAATGTTTTTATCCACTGCGCCCATAATTTATCGGCTAACCATGAGTTTTCATATTCGTGGATAAATTGCCCCAATTCAGAGGGTGATGGTTGTTTCTTTTGACGAATTTTTTCGTATTCCAGATAAGGGTATAAGAGGTATTTTTTTGCCTCCTTTGTATCAACAACCTTACCTTTTTTTATATCGTCTAAGAGCTGAATAAATTGTTTTTGTTGGGCATTTAGCTCAATTTCATTGTCTGCGAAGGATACAGAATGAAAAAGTAAAAGGAATGCAAGTGATAAAAAGATACGCTTCATATTTTTTATTATCGAAAAAGCTTAGAACTTAGGACTCAGGAAGTTGTTTGGTACTCATTCCTAAGTATACACACTGCAGATTTGCTTTATAAGATTGATTGTAGCGTATTACTTTATAGTAATGTCTTTGAGGCAATTATGCATCAGCAATAAATTGTTTAAGATTGATTGTCTCTATCGAATGCGTCAGAGCCTTTTGTTTATCTTCTGCGGTATTATAGCCCCATGTAGCAAGCTGTAATTTTATTGTTTGTAATTGTGGCTTGTGCTTGATATTTATTAGTGTGGGAAGACGATCTTCAATAAATACAATACGTTGGTAGGGATGTTTTTTTATTAATTCAAGTAGCGTTTCGGCTTTACTTTTGTTTTTTTCCATACCGTAGATACGGTTATCTTGGCATTGAATATTATTGGCTTGAAGGATTTGTTGAACAAAGCGTTCTTGCTTGGTAGTGATGATGTAGCAATGATGCATCGCTATCTTTTTAAGGGCTTGCTGAATATCTTCAAAAAATGGATTCATTTGTAACCATTCTTGAATATTCGTTTTAATCCAATCATCCCTAGTGTCACCGAATAATTTTTTTAAGTTATTAATATCAAGATTATTATTACAGATAAGTTGTTTTAGCAGTATTGCATAGCTTTCACAAAGGGATTTGACTGAAACACCCTGATCTAATAGGCGCATAATCAAAATAGCTTCATATCCTGTTTCTAAAAAGGGACGTACTTGGCGAAAATCAGTTATGAGTTTTTCTGGCGGTAATGTACTAGATATATCCTGCCATATTTTTCTTGCCGCTTTCCAGCCCGTTATGCTGGTTTCGATGGCACTGTCACAAATTACACCATCAAAATCTAATGCATAAATTAATTCGTTATTTTTTTGAGCTTTTTTATTAGTTTCCATGAAAAACTAATACTAAGGTAGCAGGGGAAGTAGTGTCAATTAGGAATATTGTATGGAGAACAGCTTTTTCAATGGGTGAAAAAGCTGTTTGAGAGAAGGGTTTAGCGTCTATTTGCAAGTGCTTTAATTCGTGGGTTTCTAGATTTCTTAGCAAAATCTATTGCACTTAATCCATCCGATGTTTTAGCCCATAACGATGCGCCACGTGAAAGCAAATAATAAGCAACTTGTGGATGTTCAAAGCGAACCGCGTGATGTATCGGCAACCACTGTTTACCTGTTCGGCTATTTACATTTGCACCTTTACCGATTAAGTATCTTACCATTTGTAGATTACCTAATGATGCGGCTATATGAAGTGCTGTCTCACCATTGAAGTTACGATGTTCTACACTAACGCCACTGTCTAGTATCTGTTGCAACAGTCTCATGTTTCTATTCTTTGCCGCAGCAAAAATGGCATCACCAGAACCACGTGTTTCAGTATGACTTGCTGGGCGTCGCCATGCGGGTAAGTTAGCAGGAGGAGCTTGTCTTCGTACGGGTGCGACATAGCGCGGAGGCTGTGGGCGACGTTGAACTTGTTGGACAGGGCGTCTAACAGGCGCACGATGTTGTACGACAGGTCTTCTCACAGGAGGGCGATGATACACTGGTCTTTTGACGGGGGCGCGTCTAACAGGTGCTACTGGTCGTCGATAAACAGGTTTTGGTTTAGGAACATACTTACGCGCAGCCTGCACCTTTGCTATTTTGCCATTAGCAATACTCCTCATTTCTGACTGGCTTAAGCCGAATGGATTTGCTTTTGCTGTAGCCGTCTGACACGTTAGTAGTGCAATTAAAGATATAGCAAAGCCTGCTTTTACTAAGTGTAAATTCTTTAGGGTATTCATTTTATATGTCTCGTACTCATCCGTGAATTTAGAGAAGAATCAGTATAAAGCAGTTTATTCAGGAACGTGTATAGAATTACTATGTTCTAAGGACTCAGAGATTAAATAATCTACGAAACTTAAATGCCTTTTTATCCCAGCATTGAATCCTGAATCCGTGAGGCAAATGCGGATATGAGGGATAAGATATTGGTTTCACAGTGAAATTAAAAAATCTTAGCTTCACCCATAGGTTAAGTGGGTATTTTTTAAATCACTGTGGAATCAATAGCTTGTTCATCATACCGTAGTTGT
>QOAQ01000010.1 GCA_003972955.1 Aquificaceae bacterium | reverse complement strand
TGAGCGGAGTCGAAGGGAAATTATTTAAGGAACGGGCACGAAATAACTTCCCGATCTCTAACTTGCTTTTTTGCTCCAGCTTGAATGATCTCATTCGTTGCGTAGAGTAACTATGCGCCTCATGAATTCATCCAATCTGAAACAAAAATTCTGCGTTAGAGCTTAGGGAAGTTAATTTGTGCCCGTTCCTAAGTGAATATCTATAAGTTTGAAATATCCCCAAAAAGCTACAGAATTTCTATGGATGAGTTAGCTATTCTCCCAGACAAAACATTATAGTTTGATTCTTTATAGATACTTTGTTCAATCTATTAAAAATAAGTAATGTCTGATGCTATAACAGATGAGGTAAGGCTTGCTAGCAATTTGTAGTAACTTCCATAGCTCTGCGTATAGCCTCTGGGATTTTTACTGGTTTAAAGCGAGTCGTATTAACACAAACAATAACAACAGTCGCGGAGGCAAGTACTTCCATATCAGCATTCTTTTTACGCACTATTTTTTGTGATATTTCCATACTACTACGACCTATCTTTTTAATCTCCGCGGTCGCCATCACTTCATCATTAAAAAGCGCAGGTTTTAGGTAGTCGATACTGACACTGCGTACCACAAAGACAATATTTTCTTCTTCTCGTAATACATCTTGCTCATAGCCTAAGTCGCGTAGCCATTCGGTACGTGCGCGTTCAAAAAAATTCAAATAGTTTGAGTGATACACCACCCCACCCGCATCAGTGTCTTCATAATAAATACGAATGGGTAAGGCATACGGTGTGTCATTTTTATTGGATGCTTTATTTGTCATGCGGATGTCTTTCTCTGTAGTTTATTTTCCGTTCAATCTTTGTTTTAGACCGTTTATTAAGCAGAAAGTGGGTGTTTTTCCAGCTATCTGGCGAATTGCATGAATTATCCCCATTCTCCTATTCAGACTAGATTCACTTGCCTACTATACACACATAAGTTGATGCAAGGCAGGACGCCAAACAAAATAAAAATAAGGAATAGCATTGTTAATTGTTTGATTAAAAACAAATTATTCAAACACGGCAATAAATTTAAGGTGGTATGACCATGAAAACAATTTTACTTTCTATTAGTGCCTCATTATTTGTTCTTACCACTTCTATACATGCGAATGAGCTTCAAGTGGGTAGTTGGAATTTTCCAACCGCCGAACAGATTCAAGTTTCTCAAAATAGAGTGCAGTTTTACTGCAATGCTAATCCTTTACGATGCCCTGTTGGCTTAGATAGTAAACGTTTCGGCGGAGTAGCAGGCGCAGGTGCGGGAGGTTCACTTGTTGCTCCTAAACCAAGTGCCTCAGCTAATAATATTAGCGTGGTACTTGCGGGTGACAATAGCTCTGTCACCTTAACTACAGATCAAAAAGCAGATGATAACACCATGAACTCTACTGCAAATGTTGATGCTGAGATTGCTTATGATGAAGTCTTAAATTACACCAATAATTAACGCGCACTAAGACATAGTCCTTTAGTGACAATAATATAGCCAGTCAGTATTTCAAATTAAAATAATACATGAAATCAAATGACTCACTGTCCTTATTAGAAGAAATTAAGCCATGAAAAATATATTACTCATATCTGCTGTTTCAAGCCTGTCTTTATTAGCAGGATGTTCAAGTAACTCACGTCATTATAACGAAGTTGAGCCATTACAAGGTCCTGCTATTAGTGAAAATAACACGCGTTATACCTCAGGCTTATCCTGTGTTTCAGATCGTATAAGACTATCACGTAAGGTGAAAGTAACCATTGACCAAATCCCTGATAAAACAGGTAAAGTGAATTCGGCAGAAGGCTATAAGATCACGCAAGGTGTTGAATCAATGGCAATTACCGCACTGACAAAAATAAAAGCCATTCAAGTCGTCGAAAGAAGGAATATTGCCTCTTTTAATGTCGAAAGTGAGTTGATGGAAAAGAAGCGTATTGGTGATAAGAGACGCTATAAATTATCTAATGGACGCACGATTAACTACAAGCCGATGCTATCAGGAAAAATTCATAGTGCGGATTATTACATTACAGGCGCAGTCACTGAGGTTAATTACAATATCTACAGTGGTGGCAAATTATTGAATATTTCAGGGCTGGAGTTTGGCTCTAAAACAGTGATGATGAATGTGGCAATGGACTTAAGAATTGTCAATGTACATACCCTTGAAGTGATTGATTCTATCTCACTGCAAAAACAATTTGTTGGTAAGCGTACCAAAGCAGGGCTTTATCGCTTTATTGACAGAGAAAACGTTGCTTACGACGGTGGTTCAAGCACCGATGAGCCAATCCAAATGGGCGTGCGTTCTTTAGTCGAACGTGGTGTCGCTCAGTTAGTCGGTCGTCTGTTTAATGTCAGAGTCAATGAGTGTTATGACGACGATATAAAAATTCGATAAGTATATATTTTTAATAGTAGTAATTTTTTAACCCAACCCCCTCAATAGTTAAAATAAGGTAAATTAAAATGAAAAAATCAGTATTAGCAGTATCCGTTAGCCTAGCGTGTGTCTTTGCCGCAACAACCGCAAGTGCAGATTATCCTAACGTTGTTATCGATAGTGAGGTGCTTTTAAATTATGACCAAGATATTGATATGACAGGTGCAATCAATATTCCAACCGTCGATATGGGTGATGAGGCAGATATTTCTGTAAACCAGTTTAATCATGATTCTCCTGTACGTGCAACGGGTAGCGTTATCAATAATCGCCCTACTGGTGTCAATGGACAGGTTATCACAGAGATTAAAACCAATGTAACGGCTGTTGGCAACAATGCATCTGTAGAAATTAACAATGACAATATGACAATTGGCGCCGTGCAAGGCAATCAAAATGGTGGTGCAACGGCGATAGGGAATATCTCAGGCAACCGTGTTGACTTAAATGAAGATGGCATTGTTGAGCTAAATGTGACAGCAGTTGGTAATAACCTCTCGGTTAAAACCCCTGATGATAATGAATTGTCGGGTACAACGATTGGTTCTATGCAGTTTAATTATGATAGCCCTGTGAATGCAACAGGTAGTATTACAGGCAATGGTTTTGGTGTTAATCCAATGGGTCGCGGATGGAGAGGTCGTCCTCGTGGAATCGATCCTAAATTGACGGTGACAGCAGTAGGTAACAACCTAAGCTCAATTATGGGTACATCAGGGTCAATGACGCAAATTAACCGTAATAGCACAATTCGAGCAACTGGTTTAGTCTCTCGAAATGTGGGTGCTGTTGGTCCAATTAGCGCAGACGTAACAGCGGTTGGTAATAACATCTCAATAAAAGCGCCAACAGTGGATTAATGGTCGCGTTGTAAAAAATACACTCTAACCCTTTTAAGAGTTAAAAAATAAGGCAGGTTTGCGATGGAATGCGAATCTGCCTTTCTGCGTTGTGCTAATCAATGTAGCAATGTTTTTAATTCTGAGTCCTTACTTAAACGGAACGGGCTTTGGCGTGCTATCAACAGAAGGTGGTAAAATTGGCATTGTAAATGAAGGGCGATCCCCTGTGAGGGTTTTTAAGAAAGCAACAATGCTAGCTGTTTCATCTTTGCTAAATTTTTTGCCTAATTGTACATCTCCCATTGTATTAACAGCTTCTGTCAAAGTTGCCGCATTACCATCGTGGAAGTACGGATAGGTCAATTCAATATTACGCAAAGTAGGTACTTTAAACATCAATTTATCTGCATCTTTTTTTGTTACCGTGAAGCGCCCTTCGGCTTTATTATCGGTTTTATAAGGGTTAACCGCTCCCATTTTTTGATAGGAATTTCCACCAACTGCAACGCCATTATGACAGGCTGTACAGCCGCTACTTTTAAATAATTGATAGCCTGCTTTTTCTTGGTCAGAAATGGCATCTTTTTTACCCGTTAACCATTGATCAAAACGTGAGTTAGGGGTAACTAATGTCTTTTCAAACTCCGCAATTGCCTGTGTAATTTTATCGATATCAACACCATCACTACCAAACGTTTTCTTAAATTCTTGTTGATAAGCTGGTATGGATTTTATTATTTCTACAGCCAACTCGTGGGTTGATCCCATTTCTCCAGGGTTTGCTATTGGACCACCCGCCTGTTCTTTAAGGTCTTTCGCTCTACCATCCCAGAATTGCGCTAGATTAAAGGTAGCATTTAAAACAGTCGGAGAGTTAATAGGCCCTTGATTCCAATGATGTCCAATGGATGATTTAAGATTATCTGTCCCTCCCATGCTCAAGTTGTGACATGAGTTACAAGAAATAAAACCTGATTTGGATAAACGAGGATCAAAAAATAATTTTTTTCCTAGTTCAACCTGTGCGGTATTAATACCCTTAGGTGCTTTTATTGGCTGGATGGGTTCATTGCTCGCTAATACAAGTGGGGTAAGCGTTAAAGCAATGCTAGAGAGTAAAAAAATACTTCTTTTCTTCATTATTCTTTCCTTGAAAATTGAAAACGGGATACGGTTATAGTCCTAAAACTGTAGAGGGGGATTGGCTTAATAATGTGATGTATTGATAAACACAATTATATATTTGGAGGTGTGTGTTGTTTATCAGTCAAAACAAGCCAATAATTAAGATTGTCTTTGACTTAGATCAAAAAACGATTTGTATAATAGATTGATTATACAGAAATTTAAAATAGTGAATTATGATGTGTGCAATAGATTTTATTGATAAAATTCTATTGCAATATTTCATACAGATTCCCTAAGGTAACTGTTCAGAGGCTCCTGAAATATATTGGTTTAATGTAAAAATAACTATTTTATAATGCCAATAGCTAACACGCCATATATTGACTGATACAAGTGAACAGTTACAAAAATAAAAGTGATAAAAGTGATAAAAGTGATAAGAGTGTATTATATCAGCTCTTCTTTTCCTCCCATATCTTGAGGAATAGCATTAGAAGGGACTTGTGGTGCAAGCCTTCTTTGTGGAAAATTAGGGTTCATAAATAGTCCGCGTGGGAAACTATTACGGAAAAACGGATCATTGAAAAAAGGGTCGTTAAAGAAACCTGGTTGTTGCCCTCTAAAAAATGGTTGATTGAAAAATTGATTAAACAACGCTGAACCTGCAAAAGGTTGCGATATTCCGCCAAGGTTCATATTAAGAGCATTAATGAGTGAGCGTTTTTTATCATCAGGTAGCTCTTTGTGTGCTTTAACTTGCTCGATGATTTCCTCACGTTTTCCTTCAAAGCTGAATTTTTTGCTTTCATTGGCTTTGTTTTTATAACTTACCTCAGCATGGTAGCGTCCATCAGGAAGCGTGTTTACTTGTACTGATTCAAAACTACCAAATACTTTTGTGTGTGGTGGTGTATTGCCTGAGCCATTGGGTGTTAATGGTGCAAGTTGTGGGCTTGCCCATGATGGCATATTGCCAAAGCCATTATGTGTGGCAAATGGATTTTGTAGTTGCCAATTACTTTTGCTGTGCTTGCCTAATGTGACGCTAATTTCTTTAAGCTGACCTTGTTGTACGACTTTGAAGTTGACCTTGTTATCAGGCTTGGCACTACGCACAAGAGCTGATAGCTGACTTGCTGAATAGAGTTTTTGACCATCAACACTTAATAGCACATCGTTTACTTTGATCCCTGCTTTTTTTGCAGGTGAATTATTGCTGACAGAGGCAACTAATACACCTTGTCCCTGTGGAATAATATGACTAAGTTGACTCGCCAATGCGTTAGGAACTCTCTGTAATGTTACTCCTAGCCATGCTGTTGTTTGTTGATTTGTGATGTTTGTAACAGGCGCTTTGGGAGTAGGGAGTTTGCTATTATCTTCTGCAAATAATAAGGATGATGTGGTTGCAATGCCAAGTGCAACGGCAGTTATGAGTATTTTATTTTTAAATTTCATTTTGACCTCGTTAATTAGGATTCAGGTAGTGCGCTTGGATTTATTATTTATTTCGCATTGGTAATTTTCAATAGACTAGCAATTAAGATTTTTTCATAAAATCGTAATATAGTTATTTGGGCTTTAGGCTGCTAGAAACTAATAACGAGGAAAATAGGGAGGGGTTAGATTAATATTGTGCAGTATTAATCTACTAATTTGGGTGGGTTTAATCCAAAATATTGCCAAGCATAGCGTGTTGCGACACGTCCTCTGGGTGTACGCATTAAAAAACCTTGTTGAATCAAAAATGGCTCTATTACTTCTTCAATAGTGCCTCGTTCTTCTCCTATAGCGGCGGCTAGACTATTAGAACCTACTGGGCCACCATCAAATTTTTCCATAATGGCGAGTAATAAGCGTCTGTCCATATGGTCTAGCCCTTCGCTATCGACATTTAACATATCGAGGGCCTTGTTGGCGATATCCTTTATTATTTTTCCATCGGATTTGATTTGTGCGAAGTCACGTACACGGCGTAATAAACGGTTGGCGATGCGCGGTGTACCACGAGAACGTCGAGCTATTTCTGCTGCTCCTCCTGTATCAATATCTGCGTTGATAATGCCTGCTGCGCGGTTGATGATGTAGCTAAGGTCTTCGATATTGTAAAATTCAAGCCGTTGCACAATACCAAAGCGATCACGTAATGGTGCAGTAAGTAGACCTGCGCGGGTGGTTGCGCCAACTAAGGTGAAAGGGGGTAAGTCTAGTTTTATGGAGCGAGCAGCAGGACCTTCGCCAATCATAATGTCTAGCTGAAAATCTTCCATTGCGGGGTATAAAATCTCCTCGATGGCAGGGCTAAGGCGATGGATTTCATCAATAAATAATACATCGTGAGGTTCTAGGTTAGTGAGCAGTGCGGCTAAATCGCCCGCTTTCTCTAACACCGGCCCTGAGGTAGAGCGCATATTCGCGCCAAGTTCATTCGCGATGATATGTGATAGTGTGGTTTTTCCTAACCCTGGAGGGCCAAAAATTAACACGTGATCGAGCGCTTCCGCCCGTGCTTTTGCGGCCGGGATAAATATCTCCATCTGTTCACGCACAGCGGGTTGACCAATATAGTCTTGCAGATATTTGGGGCGAATATGCTCTTCACTTAGTTCATCTAAGCCTGCAACGGGTGAAATAATGCGGTCATCATCCTCCATCATGACAAGCTCGCCTTGAGTGCAAGACGAATCATGTCTTCGGCGGATAAGTTATCGGCACTGATGGAGGCAACCATGCGACTGGCTTGAGGTGGTTTATAGCCTAAAGCGAGCAGGGCGGTAACGGCTTCTGCCTCGATTTGTTGTTGTGATGGGTTGTGTGTCGATGTGTCTGATGCGGTGGTGTCGCTATCATCGGTTTCAGGGAGTCTGTCACGCATTTCAATAATTAAGCGTTCGGCAGTTTTTTTGCCAACACCCGGTAATCGCGTCAGGGCAACAACATCATCGGCACGAATAAACTGCGCAAATTCATTGACCGTCATGCCCGATACAATCGCTAGTGCCATTTTGGGGCCAACCCCGTTTACTTTTAGCAATGTGCGAAATAAAGAGCGTTCATTTTTAGAGCTGAAAGCGTAGAGTGTTTGCGAGTCTTCGCGGACAATGAAATGGGTAAATAAAACGGTCTCTTGCTCTAACTCTGGTAAATCTAAAAACGTTGTCATAGAGGCTAATAGCTCATAGCCTACCCCATTTACATCTAACATAATTTCTGGCGCTTGTTTGTAGATGAGTTTACCGCGAAGTTGTCCGATCATAAGTGTGGTTATCCAAAAGATGATTGTCTAGAAGCTTATCCTGAGTCCTTAGTGAGTATGTGTAAACGGAGGATGAGAATCAAGAGATGCCACTTAAAACATTATCTTGCCAGTATTTATCATAGTGTACGCTAAACTATTGATAACATTGCTATGCTATATGATTATATACAAATACATCCTATTTTTGCTTTTTTATTGCTGTTTTTTTAGGATGCTATAAATTCACTCAAAAT
>QOAQ01000080.1 GCA_003972955.1 Aquificaceae bacterium | reverse complement strand
AATAACTTCCCGATTTCTCACTTGCTTTTTTGTCCCAGCTTGAATGATCTCATTCGTTGCGTAGAATAACTATGCGCCTTATGAGTTCATCCAATCTGAAACAAAAATTCTGCGTTATAACTTCGGGAAGTTAATTCGTGCACGTTCCTTAATAATCGCGAAAGCGGGATAAAAAGTTAAATAAACGAGTAACAACATGCATACCAAATCACTATCTGAGTTGGCCGCCGATTTAAAATCGGGTGCTTATTCAAGTGTTGAACTGACACAACATTTTCTTGATCGAATTAATCACTATGATGCAGCTTTAAATTCCTTTATTACGGTAATGGATGAACAAGCTTTGCAAATGGCAAACGCTGCGGATGAGCAAATTGCTGCGGGGAATGCGGGCGCTTTAACAGGCATCCCTTTAGCACATAAAGATATATTTTGTACCGACGGCGTGCGTACCTCGGCGGGTTCTAAAATGTTGGATAATTTCATCGCACCGTATAATGCAACAGTGGTGGAAAAACTAAATGTTGCGGGTATGCCAATTTTGGGCAAGACCAATATGGATGAGTTTGCAATGGGGTCATCCAATGAAAGCTCTTTTTATGGCGTGGTGAAAAACCCGTGGGATCTTGAGCGTGTACCTGGGGGGTCATCAGGTGGTAGTGCGACAGCAATCGCGGCACGTTTAGCGCCTGTGGCAACGGGTACAGATACAGGTGGCTCTATTCGCCAACCCGCTTCTTTAACGGGTATTACGGGTATCAAGCCCACCTACGGACGTGTATCTCGCTTTGGTATGATTGCTTATGCTTCAAGTCTCGATCAAGGTGGTGTTTTTGGTACATCAGCAGAAGATTGTGCCTTAATGCTAGGTACTATATCGGGCTTTGATGAAAAAGACTCAACCAGCTCAGAACAAGCTGTTCCTGACTTTAGTGCTACATTAAATGACTCCTTACAGGGCTTGAAAATAGGCTTGCCCAAAGAGTATTTTGGTGAAGGGCTTGATGCGGGTGTGGCAAAAGCGGTTGAAACTGCGATTGAAGAGTACAAAAAACTAGGGGCAGAGATTATTGAAATTTCTCTGCCCAATACACAATTAGCAATTCCTGCCTACTACGTGATTGCCCCTGCGGAATGCTCGTCTAACCTTTCGCGCTTAGATGGTGTGCGTTATGGCTATCGTTGCAAAAATCCAAAAGATTTAACCGACCACTACATGCGTTCACGTGGCGAGGCGTTTGGTACGGAGGTGAAGCGGCGTATTATGGTTGGAACGTATGCCTTATCTGCGGGTTATTACGATGCTTATTACTTAAAAGCGCAGAAAATTCGTCGTTTAGTGAGTGATGATTTCAAAAAAGCGTTTGATAAAGTGGATGTGATTATGGGGCCTGTTGCGCCAAAGACAGCACTTAAAATTGGTGAGCAATCAGACCCTATCAGCATGTATCTTTCCGATATTTATACGATTGCAGTTAATCTCGCAGGGCTTCCTGGTATGTCACTTCCTGTTGGCACAGCGAATAACTTACCTGTTGGTTTACAGATTATTGGTAATTATTTTGCTGAAGCGAAGATGTTAAATATTGCCCATCAGTATCAGCAAGTGAGTGACCATCATCAACAAGTGCCTACTGCTTTTGATGCAGCAAAGGGAGGAGAATAATTATGGAATGGGAAACAGTAATCGGCTTGGAAATTCACGCCCAGTTAATGACAAAATCAAAAATATTCTCAGGCTCTTCCATTGCGTACGGTGCAGAGCCTAATACGCAAGCCAATGTGGTTGACCTCGCGATGCCCGGTGTTTTACCCGTGTTGAATATCGAAGCGGTACGCATGGCGGCTAAGTTTGGTTTAGGTATCAGTGCGCCTGTCTCACAAAACTCTGTTTTTGCACGTAAAAACTATTTTTATCCCGATTTGCCACAGGGTTATCAAATCAGCCAAATGGATTTGCCGATTGTCGAAATGGGGCATATTGATATTACGCTAGAAGACGGCAGTAGTAAGCGTATTGGTGTAACTCGCGCACATTTAGAGCAAGATGCGGGCAAATCGCTACACGAAGATTTTGCGGGCATGACAGGCATTGACTTGAACCGCGCAGGAACACCGCTGTTAGAAATCGTTTCTGAGCCAGATATAAGCAGTGCCAAAGAAGCGGTTGCTTATATGAAGAAAATTCATGCACTAGTGCAATATTTAGAAATTTGTGATGGCAATATGCAGGAAGGATCATTCCGCTGTGATGCCAATGTCTCGGTACGTCCGAAAGGACAGAAGGAGCTAGGCACACGTGCAGAACTTAAAAATATCAACTCATTCCGCTTTGTCGAGCGTGCGATCAATATCGAAATTGAACGTCAAATTGATATTATCGAAGAGGGCGGCGAGGTGGTGCAGGAGACACGTTTATTTGACCCTGATAAAGACGAAACCCGCTCCATGCGATCCAAAGAAGAAGCGAATGATTACCGCTACTTCCCTGACCCAGACTTACTGCCCGTTAGAATCAGTGATGAATTTATCGAGGAGATCAGAGCAACCTTACCTGAACTCCCTGAGGCGAAGAAACAACGCTTTATGGAAGCATTTTCACTAAGTGATTATGACGCAGAGGTGATGACCTCAAGCCGCGCATTAAGTGACTATTATGAAACAGTTGCAACAAAAAGCGGTGAAGCAAAACTTGCGGCTAACTGGGTGATGGGAAATTTATCTGCGGCACTGAAGAAAAATGATATAGAGGTGAAAGATTCACCTGTTAGCGCCGAAATGCTCGGTGGAATGATAAAGCGAATCGCGGATAATACGATCTCAGGAAAAATCGCTAAAGATGTGTTTGAAGCCATGTGGAATGGTGAAGGTGATGCCGATAGCGTGATTGAAAGCAAAGGCTTAAAACAAATCACCGATACAGGCGCAATAGAGGCAATGATCGATGAGATTATCGCAAATAATCAAGCACAGGTTGAAGAGTTCCGTGCAGGTAAAGAAAAAGTGCTTGGTTTCTTTGTCGGACAAGTAATGAAAGCCTCAAAAGGTAAAGCGAACCCTGGACAGGTTAACCAATTATTGCGAGATAAATTAAAGGGGTAAATATAAGTAGTAAAATTAACATCATTAAATTAATGAAAGGGATAAAAATTTTCTACATTTTTATCCTTTTTTTTTGTGTTATATCAAGCAAATAATGTATAAAAACTGTTATCATAATCTGTTGTACTCGATATTAATTGGATAGTAAATATGGCATTTTCAAAGTTATTTGGAAGTTTAAATTTATCAGGGAAGAAGACCGATTCGACTAATTTTCGCCCCGTTGCGATTACAAGAGATTTAGATCGCGTCACTATTCAGCATGAAGGCAAACCCTTTGAGATATTCCGTGACAAAGATAACGATGCCGTGGTTCCTGCCATGTATGCAAAAACCTCACGTCCTTGCCCTCCTTTTTGTGTTCAACCAATGGTTATTGCGGAGGGCGTAGAAACCATTGGTGAGCTAGAATTTATTGATTATTTAGTACAAAAAAGTGAGGGTGATGAGCAACTTGCTATTATTGACTCACGTACAACCGACTGGGTTTTGGTGTCCACAATTCCAGGGACAATCAATGTACCGTGGATTTCTTTGTCACGCGAAGTTGGCGTTACCGCAAATAAAATGGTTGAGGTACTGAAAACGAAGTTTGGTGTGAAAGTGACAAATGAAGACGCTGTTGAGGCATTTTTTGATGAGGATAAACTGGGTGATATTCTCGATTTTTCAGAAGCTAAAATGCTAGTACTCTACTGCAATGGTCCTTGGTGTGAGCAATCACCTATCAATATTCGGTCACTATTACACCTCGGTTATCCTGCTGAGAAAATAAAATATTTTCGTGATGGAATGCAAGGCTGGGTAGGGCTTGGTTTTCCTACTGTACCGTAATATCGCCTTCGCCTACAACATTCCTGATACCTGCCATTTATGATATTGAGACGTGACAATTCTAGCGTATTCACTTTCGTAGCCAGCTTTTGTAAGCTGGTGGTACAAATCAATAAATAATTTTTGTAACTGCTGTTGCTCCTGTCTAGCCTTCGGTGCGAAACCACCCGCAATACATAAATCTGCCTCTGCAACTGCATCTTTACCCACCCACCAAGACTCCGAGCTAATCAAAGCATAAGCTTTTTGTTGATTGATTTCAAATAGCTCTATTGCACCTGCAACAGTATTAGCCTCAATGATAAAGTCATACTGTCTTAATAACGCCTCTAATGCTTGTAGTGTTTTAAGCATCTCTTTATCCTCCGATTGTTGATATGAGAATAACAAATATAGATGCTCACTTAAATAATATCCCTTCGACTCCGCTCAGGAAGCTAGCTCCCTGAGCGGAGTCGAAGGGAATGGAAATTTAATATATGAAAGACTATAGATCTCTAAGTGATAAGAGGAAGATATAAGGATTGTCGGCTTTATCGATAAAATACAGCACTTCACCACGATGATATTTGAGTTGCTTATGGATAAGCTGTGATAATCTTAACACTTCAACGGGGAAATAAAAAAAGCCCATTGCTTTGGGGGGAAGCGATGGGCTTGGCGACTAAAAGTAATAACTTAGTCTCAGGGGTTTGCTGGTAAAAATGGTAAGTAAGATGTGTTTGTTTGCATCTTACTGCTAAATAAGGTGGTGCTTTCTACTGGGGAAGGTAAAAAGCACCAAATTGAGATCGGCGACGTTTTTATTTTTGGTATTAATAAGTCACTCTTAACCTCAGGGGCTTGCTGGTAAAACTAATGATAATGGGAAGTTATCTTCCACATTATCGAGAATAAAGCGGTGGTCTTTACTGGGGAAGGTAAAGATCACCGAGGATTGAGATCGGCCATTTTTTTATTTTTGGTATTAATAAATAGCTCTTAATCTCAGGGGCTTGCTGGTAACTTTTTGTATTGATAGTGTCCTTTATTGTTTCTGTATGGAAATATAGATTGCAAAGTCGATGCCAACTTTTTATAACAATGTTTGTTTTTATAAGCTGTTGAAAAATAAATGCTTTAATGTTTTTACTTGGCTTTTTTAGCTTATTCTAAAATACTAAAGCCTGTCATTAGCTGACATTGTTGCGGTTAATGTGCCACTTTTGTCTATTGAAAAAAATCGCAACCATTCTCCTATCTCTGCAATTCGTCATTTCTGCGTTGAAAAATAATCATTTACACGTGTAAACTCACATTTTTGCCTTGAACTGACAAATTTCAGGGGCATCTGAACAGTTGCTAAAAACCTGTTAGTTGTCTTGGTAGTCATTAAGGTATTATGATTATTTATTGATTAAATGAGGATCGAGGAAATGTTATCTAAGTGGGTTGCAATATTTGCACTAGCAGTAATAAGTCTTTCTATAACGGCATGTAGTACCGTTTCTGGTGTAGGGAAGGATTTGCAGAAAGCAGGAGAGGTAATCACAAAGGAAGCCAATAGAAATAAATAAGTGTTTATTGAGCAAGACTGGAAAGTAAAGATATTCACTTAAATAATTTCCCTTTACTTCGACTTCGCTCAGTACAGGCGAAGTCGAAGTGAAGGGAATGGAAATTTAATATCTGAAAGACGATAATATCCACAAGAATCACTGTAAGGAAAACTATTCTGCTTGCTTGAGACTTGAGGATACCTTTTCTACGCTTAGGGGTAGTTCCTTAATTCCAATCAGCTTATGCATGTACCTTTTTATGAAAGGTTAAAACAAGCACATCTCTGTATCCAATCTGTGACTTATCTAGTGCATGAATTTCACTCACACCATGCCAGACTTTACGGTCGTCTAATATAATACAATCGCCGAGTTCTTCGAGCACCGCACCAAATTGAAGGTGTTTTTCTGCATCATAGATATGACTAACACCACCTGTAATGTTGTTACGCTCTAACAACATAATCAAAATAAAATCAGCCCCATCTTTATGGATGCCTTCAGGGGTTGGTTTGCCTGACTCTTTATTATTTGTCTGGATACGAAATTGATGTGCTTGAATGCGCCAGTCTTTCTCTTTATGAAAATTTATCGTTGCTATGCACCAGTTAATAATCGTGTGGAGCACAGGGTTTTTAAGTGTACTGTCTTCAAAAGCATCGAAATCACGATAAATACCGCCATTCATGGCATTACGATAAGTACTTTGATAATGCGGTTCATGCGGGAGTAGAGTCAACTGTTGGCTATCTCGCCAGTTAAAAACAGAATAACGACGATAACGATAATGTCCGCCATCATTGAGAAAATTATCTGCAGGCAACATTCCCCAGCTTTTTTGAAAATAACGTAATTCTGTGACTAAAAACTGTAGCTTTTTCTGCCATAAGGGATTGCTACCATCCTTACGTTGCAAGATGCTATAACCTTGGGATTTGAGTTGTGATTGAATTTTTTGATCTGGGTTCATGCAATGTTCCTTAGAGGCTATACAGTATAACGATTAAAACGGCATTGACTTACGACCTAAATCAATCATAAACTATTCTTATGAATTACAACACAAACACAACAATTAGCAATAAACGCTGGCTACTGCTTAAACCAAGCACCGTAGCCTTTTTGTAATTTATAAATTTTATACTGGCTGCTAGATTTAACAGCCAGTATCGTACAACTCCCTTCTGAATGTTCATCTTGCAGTCTATTAATATTGGCTTATATCGCCTCTAAGGATAGTTGTTATGCAAGAGCACATTTTATCTCATCAAAGTAATTACAATATATCAGGCATTCTATATGCGCTGGGTGGCACATTTTTGTTTTCCCTAAAACCCATTGTAATTAAATTAGCTTACGAAAGTGGTGCGGGCGAGTTAGAAGCTATCACCTTGCTTGCTTTGCGTATGTTATTTGCCTTTCCTTTTTATTTTCTTATAGCGTGGTTTTTGCTTGCCAATAGAAAGCAAAAAAATAAAAATGCTACTGAAAAAACATTCAGCGTAAGTCTTATGTTTGGCATATTAGTGACAGGTTTTTTAGGTTACTACCTTGCAGCTTATCTTGATATATGGGGCTTGCAATACATTAGCGCCCAGTTGGAGCGAATGACGCTATTTATCTATCCTACTATTGTCGCAGTATTAGGCTTTGTATTTTTCAAACAGCGTATTACCCAAAATATTATAATAGCGATGTTACTCACCTATCTTGGTATTGCCGTCATGTATTATCAAGAAAGTGCATTTATTGGCGAGCATACAGCAAAAGGAATGATGCTCGTGGGCTTCTCTGCCATCAGTTTTGCGCTTTATATGGTGTTAAGTAAAAACTACATCCAGCGCATAGGTAGTCGTTTATTTACTAGCCTAGCAATGTTGTCATCATCGCTATTTATTTTTATACACTTTATGATGACGGGTACATTAAGCGACCTATCACTAAGTATCGAGCTTTATCTTATTATTGCCATCGCAGCGATACCTTGCACCGTTATCCCTAGTTTTATGATTAGTGAAGCGATTGCGAGAATAGGACCTGCGAAAACAAGTGTCGCTAATAGTAGTGGACCAATGATTACCTTAATTGTAGCCGTTAGCATTTTAGGCGAGCCATTTTCATTAATTTATATTTTAGGGATGGGATTAATTATGTGGGGCGTTTATTTATTATCGAAACGGGGTAGAATACCGTCACGATAAAATACTGGAACGCTAAATATGACCGTGTTAAATGATAAAGACCGTGAAAACTTTTTGAGCAGTATTCGTGATTTACACGATTATCCAAAAGAAGGCATTATTTTTAAAGATATTACAACACTACTGAATGATACCAAGCAGTTTACACGCCTTATTAAAGGTTTAGCCGCTCGTTATAAAGACCATGATATTGACTATATTGCAGGCATAGACAGTCGTGGCTTTATTTTTGGCGCACCGTTGGCAATACAATTAGGACTTGGCTTTGTCCCCATACGCAAAAAAGGA
>QOAQ01000100.1 GCA_003972955.1 Aquificaceae bacterium | reverse complement strand
AAGAAAATCTGAATCACAGATTGACACCATTATCGTTTATTTTAGTCGTACAGTAGTATATCGCCAATAGACTCTGCCCACTGAGAAAAGGCGGGGACATTAAATAAGTCGTCGCCTACCGCACGTAACATATCAGAGACGAGCATTACGCCCATTTCTTTTTGGCGGAAGGCTTTGGCGTAGTCAAGTATATGTCCAAACACTTCTTTGGCGTTATCATCATTTTTTGCACGGATGGCACGCCCCACTAACGCGGAGGCAACGGCATATTGCAGATCAATTTCTTTGGGTGCTTTGATGTCTTCACCACGCATAATGGCATCAAGGTCTGGCATCTGGTCAAGGCTATCAATAAAAGCTTTTAACTCTATACCTGCGGATGGACCAACACAGGCTTGCAGTGTGCCAAGCAGTAGCATGGGTTTATCGGCAAATTTTTGTAATGCACGATTAGTAAACTCCCAAGAGCGAGGCGATGGAAAAGCAACGGGATTGTGTGCAGGGTCAAAGTCAAACAATAACTCAGGGCGAAAGCGTAGGAAGGCGATAATGCTTTCGTGGATATTATGTTGATATGCCCATGCTACCCAGTCATCGAGGTGAATATCAACATCGTAATGGGAAAAGCGATTGGCTAGGGGGGAGGGCATGGCATAAGTTACGCCGCGATCTCCTTGACGATTACCTGCTGCGAAGATAGCCCAGCCATCTGGGACTTCGTATTCACCAAGTTTACGGTCGAGAATAAGCTGATACGCTGCCGCTGAAACACTGGGGACAGCGGAGGTGATTTCATCGAGAAATAAAATACCTTTGTTACCGTGACGTTCTTTATTTGGCAACATGGCGGGGATAGCCCATTCTACTTGGTCATTATTCCGAAAAGGAATACCGCGTAAGTCACTTGGCTCCATTTGTGATAAACGTATGTCGATGACAGGGATATTATGACGATTACCAATTTGGGCGATAATTTGTGATTTACCCACACCAGGCGCTCCCCATAACATGACAGGCGTATGGCTACCATTTTGAGCGCCTAAAAATTCTTCATCGAGTACGGTATTGAGATGGGCTGGTCGCATTATTTTCTCTTTTGTGTATGAGGGTTAGAGAGACTGTGCCAGTATTCTGGCACAGTCTCTGGCGTTAGATAATGCATCCTACCAGTTGTCGGAAAACCTCACAAGATTAGGAGATTTATTGGAGTAATGAGCGGTGATTTTAAATTTTAATAGGTGTATGACTTTAAACTAAGCTGTTAATTTTATTGCAAAGACTATACATAATTAGAAATAAGTATATAATAAACTTCTAATATAGTAGCGAGAGAATAACTTGGACAATTCAATGAATATAAATACATCTAACTGTCAGTTTTCTCATGGAATTTTGGCTGGAGATAATATTGAAAATGCATCAAAAGAGTTAAAAGCGATAGCTCATCCTTTGCGTTTGCAAATTCTATGTTTTATTGGGAAAAAAGAAGTGAGTGTGCAAGATATTGTTGAGAGCGTGGGGACGAGTCAAAGTAATATTTCCCAACATTTGAGTGTTTTGAGGGCTAAGGGTGTGGTTGCAACAAAAAAAGTAGCAAATCGTGTCTTTTATCGTGTGGAAAGTTCGACAGTATTACAAATGATGGGAGTGGAGAAGAAAACCGATAAATAGAGATTTATGATTTATTATATAGAGTATGGGATATATGCCTTGCTTTAAAAACTTAGTATATTAGTCGGCTATTAGGTTTACTGACTCGAGGATCTTCATGTCACAAGAATCAACTCAATTTACGACTGAAAAACGTATTTTAATGGCTATGCGCAAAACATTGGCAAATATTGTGAAAGACGTTACCCCTGCAGATAGGCATCTACAATCTCCTTTGCAAGATTCGACAATTGAAGATATTAAGATGTGCTTCAATTTGATTTCTGCGCGTGAGTATGAAATTGCAAAAGAAGCAGGTATTAATATTACTGAGCGTCCTCGTTTTATTGATGAGCCAGCGGCAACGAAAACAAATGTGGTTTCGATAGATAGTCTGATTAAAAAAAGCTAAGGCATGGCGGATAAATGATTGAAAGTGGTAAGACATATAGTAAAGAAGAGATGACTGAAATTTCTAAAGCCGTCATGCTGTACCTTGATAGCTGGAAACTAAGCAATGCTGAAGTTATTAGTATTTTAGGACTTGATCCTAACATTCGCACGCGTCATCTACAGTTTTTCCGCACAGGGGATAAGCCATTGCCACAAGAAGGTGAGACCATGCAACGTATCGATCATATTGTTGGCATAGCAGATGCTTTGCGTACTACTTTTCCTTTTAGTGACAAAATGCGCTTGCTATGGTTGCGTAAACCGCATCGTCGTTTTCGTAAAAATACACCATTAGCGGTGATTATGGAAAAAGGTTTGAATGGCTTGATGAAAGTACGTATTGAAGTTGATTGTGCCTATGGTTGGAAAATATCGGAAGAAATGGCTAAAGCACAACAAGCGTCTAATTCTTAATTGCTATAAAAGAGCTACAGAAAAGCCGTCTGAAATTAAATTTCAGGCGGCTTTTTTATTTGCTTAGCGTATACCTCTAAAACTTAAGAGAAAGCAGCCATTGCAGCAGAAACGGCTTTGCCAGAATCTATTTTTGCATTCATATTGGTTAAGACAGAATCTAGTGCGCCTAAACAGGTTAATACGTTCTGTTGACTACTTGCATGTCCCATTAAGCCGATGCGCCAGATTTTTCCTGCCATTGGGCCTAGTCCAGCACCAATCTCTAGGTTGTAACGGTTTAGTAGTTCACTTCTAACAGCTGCTTCGTCGATGCCTTCTGGTAGGGTGACTGCATTTAGTTGGGGTAAGCGGTATGCCTCATCGACAAAGAAGCCTAAGCCCATTGCTTCAATACCCGCTTTTAGTGCTTCATGGTTTACCGCATGACGCGCCCATGAGTTTTCTAAGCCTTCTTCTTGCAAGATCACTAAGGACTCGTGGAAGCCGTAAAGTGCGTTAATAGGGGCAGTATGATGATAACTACGTTGTGCACCTTCACCCCAATATCCCATCACTAGGTTTAAATCCATAAACCAACTTTGTACAGTTGTTTTGCGGTTTTGGATTTTTTCAATCGCAGCTTCACTAAAACTAACAGGTGAAATCCCGGGGGTACAGGAAAGACATTTTTGTGTGCCTGAGTAGATTGCATCAATATTCCAATCATCTACGCGTAGCTCAGAACCTGCTAAAGAAGTTACTGCATCAACAATAGTTAGGCAGTCGTGATCATGTGCAATTTTAACTAATGCTTCTGCATCTGAGATAGCACCTGTTGAGGTTTCTGCATGTACAAACGCTACAATACTTGCGTCTGGGTTGGCTTTTAGTGCTTCTTCTAATTTATTCGGGTCAACTGGCTTGCCCCAGTCATCTTGAACCATGACAGCCGTTGCACCACAACGCTCAACATTTTCTTTCATACGCGCGCCAAATACACCGTTTTGGCAAACCACAACGGTATCGCCTGGCTCAACTAAGTTGACGAAACACGTTTCCATACCTGCTGAACCAGGTGCAGAAATAGGCATGGTTAACTTGTTTTTTGTAAGGAAAGAGTCCTGAAGTAAGCTTTTAACGTCATCCATCAATGCGACAAACATAGGGTCTAAGTGACCGATTGTAGGGCGAGATAATGCTTCTAAAACGCGAGGGTTTACGTCAGAAGGCCCAGGACCCATTAGAATTCTTTGCGGTGGATGAAATGATGTTGCAGTCATGCTGATTTACCTTACTTTTTGATTTATTGTGTAATTTAGAGGATATGCTGAAAAGTGGGTGATTCTACCTTGTTGTTATTTTAGTTTCAGCAATCAGTATAAACTGTGTGGGTTAGACTGTGGAGGTATTATGGGGAGACGCTTACGATATATTGAATATTTTATATTTTTACTCTGCATGAACAGGTATGATTAATAGCATTTTTTTCATATATTTTTGAAGTTTTTAGGGGATGATATTTTATGATGGCAAAAAAAATAGTATTAATATTAGGGCTTATTTCACTTCTTGTTGGATGCTCATCAGCGGGGATAAAAGGCGTTGTTGAACGCCCTGAGGTTTCTATCGAGAAAGTTGAAATGGGGAAACTTAGTTTATCGGGTGGTTCTGCCAAATTCTTAATAAAAATAAAAAATCCTAATCGCTTTCCAATTCCCTTATCAGGTTTCGATTATGGTTTAAGCCTTAATGGTATTGAAGTTGCCAACGGCACCAGAGAGCAAAAAGTTACAATTGGTGGTGGCGAGTCTAAAGTTGTAGCGGTTCCCCTTGTCTTTAGTTTCAGTAATATGTTTCATCTATTACCTAATTTGATTAATAGCCGTAATTTAAAATATGATCTGTCTGGTTCAATTCATTTCCCATGGTTTAAATTGCCCTTTAGTCGTACAGGTGGTACTTCGTTTTCACGTTAGAAATAAGTTATTAAATAAGGCATCCTTCATATCTCAATTGACACTTTATTCTCTATTTGTAGGGTCGGTGGAGTTTACGTAACCGACCAAGTGCTGGGCAATATCTTTTAGTACAGATGAAGGATGCAGTTAATTAATACATAATATTTTCCTTCAGATTGGGTGACTTTGTAACATTATCAATGTTTTAGGGGAAACTTAGAATCATGATAGGCGTATAGTTTTCTACGCAACGATCAAAGTATCATCAAAAAAACCTTACACGCAGATAATTGAAATTATGAGTATTAAATCAGATAACTGGATTCGTAAAATGGCACTGGAAGAGGACATGATTAGTCCTTTTGAAGCAGGTCAAGTGCGAGAAAAAGAGGGTGAGCGAATTGTTTCTTACGGTACATCAAGTTACGGCTATGATGTGCGTTGTGCCGATGAATTTAAAATTTTTACCAATATAAATTCAGCGATTGTTGACCCGAAAGCGTTTGATGAAAGTAGTTTTGTAGATGTTCAATCAGATGTTTGCATAATCCCACCTAACTCTTTTGCTCTAGCTCGAACAGTGGAGTATTTTAAAATACCACGCAGTACTTTAACGGTTTGCTTAGGTAAATCGACCTACGCTCGATGTGGCATTATTGTAAATGTCACCCCATTAGAGCCAGAGTGGGAAGGGCATGTCACACTAGAGTTTTCAAATACGAGTCCTTTACCTGCAAAAATATACGCTAATGAAGGCGTTGCCCAAATGCTATTTTTTGAGTCAGATGATATTTGTGAAACATCATATAAAGATCGTGGCGGAAAATATCAAGGGCAAGAAGGGGTGACTCTGCCTAAAGCTTAGGAGTTGTCCCTTAATATATATAGACATTCACTTAAATAATTTCCCTTCGACTCCGCTCAGGGAGCTAGCTCCCTGAGCGGAGTCGAAGGGAATGGAAATTTAATATGTGAAAGACTATAGGTGGTGAATATTATTGCTTATAATAAATAATTACTATAACCATAGTTTTTTCTATATGATGGTCGGTATCAAATTATAATTTTGTGGATAATGTAATATGAATTCTGAAAAAGTCGTCTTTGGATTCTTTATCGTACTCGCCTTAACGCTTAACTTTAGTTTTTTTGTTGGTGGCTTTGATATTCCCGAACACCATAATGCTTATGAGTTATTTGCGGCAATTATTGTCAGTTTGGTTGCCACGGTATTAAAGTTTGGTGACCGCACACATCTAGGTGCTGTTTTTATGGCAACGAGCTTGGTTGCCGATCTCCAGTTAATTGCGGCGGCTATTGTTTGGGGGATGGTCGTTAATGTATTTGATGATGTATTGAGTGGTAGCTCGTTAGCAACCGTCGTTTCCCTTTCGGGAGGGGCTTTACTGGCTAACTTTACCTCTGTCATCTTATTAGTTGCTGAAACTATTACCGTCCGCCGATAATCTATTGAGTATTTACGTCACGCACTATGCCTAGCCTAATATACATTCTTTTTAGACGGTTACGCTCTCCCCTTATCTTCTTAATTCTTGTTTATGCCTTCTCTATGTTGGGGTTTGTTCTAATTCCTGGTGTAGACGATCAAGGGCATCCTTATCAGATGTCCTTTTTTCATGCTTTCTATTTTGTCAGCTTTATGGGAACCACGATTGGTTTTGGCGAAATTCCCTATGCCTTTACAGATGCACAACGCTATTGGACATTATTATCGTTATACGCAACGGTAATCGCATGGTTATACAGTATTGGTTCTATTTTAAGCTCTTTTCAAGACCCTGCTTTTCGTCAACAACTAAAACACAATAGTTTTACCCGCAAGGTAGCAAGTATACGTGAGCCTTTTTATCTTATTTGTGGATACGGTGATACAGGCAGTCAGTTAGCCAGAGCATTGGCGAAAGAAGGCATACTATCCATTATTATTGATAATAATCAAGATCGTATCAATGAGCTTGAAGTCACAGATTTTCCCGTTCAACCTTTGTGGCTTTGTGCTGATGCATCGCATTCAGAAGTGTTAGAAAGTGCAGGCATAAGTCATCCATGGTGTACAGGTATTATCAGTTTAGCAAGTGATGATATGGTTAATTTAACGGTAGCGATTGTAGCGCAATTATTAAATCCTAAAGTACGCCTTATTTCGCGTGCTGAAACACCAGAATCAGAGGCAAATATACTCTCTTTTGGTGCAAATGAAGTGATCAATCCCTTTGAAACCTTTGCATCACATTTAGCTTTAGCGCTTCATTCTCCTGGTTTATCAAGCTTGTTTGAATGGATGACAGCGGCACCAGGAGACCGTCTTAGTGAACCTGTTTTTCCTAATCATGGTATGTGGATAATTTGTGGCTTTGGTAAGTTTGGCGAGGCTTTATATCGACACTTAAATGATGAAGGCGAAGATGTACGTATTATTGAATCGGATCGAAATAAGCGTGATGTACCTTCTGGAACAGTAATAGGACGTGCAACAGAAGCCGTCACATTAAAAAAAGCAGGAATTGAGTCCGCCGTAGGAATTATTGCTGGTACAGAAAATGATGCCAATAATTTATCGATATTAATGACGGCAAAAGAAATTAATCCCAATATGTTTCGTGTAGCAAGGCAAAATGAAGATTATAACCACCATATTTTTGGTGCAGCAGATTTAGATTTGCTCATGCAACGTGGAAGGGTGGTTGCCAATAAAATATTTGCATTGATACGTACCCCTTTGCTGGGTGATTTCTTACGTATTATTTCTCGCTTTAATAATGATCGAGCCAATGAATTAGTTAGCAGGATAATTGGTGTGACGGATAACGACACCTTGGAGCTATGGGAGGTTATAATATACCCCGATAAAGCCCCCGCGATATGCTCTATGTTGGATCAAGACTATCAAATCTTAGTGAATGATCTATTAAAAAACCCAGTCAACCGTGATGAATGCATGTTAGCAGTACCTTTGTTCCTTAAAAGAGGAGAAGGTAATGTTATATTGCCCGAATCAAACCGAATTTTACGGTATGGCGATAGAGTCCTAATGTGTGGAACATTAGAAGCACGCAGGAATATGAGCACCATTAGCCATAATACAAATTCATTAGCTTATATAGTAACAGGTGACGATATGCCCGATGGTTATATCTGGCGCTGGTTACGACCTAAAAGAAAAGCTAAACCAAGTAGTAAGAATTGCCAGTAAGACTATAGATATTAACTGATGTTACGTAGTGGCGATTCTTTATTTTCACTGCAAGGTTTTCGTAGCCGACTAAGCTTTTGTTGATTTGCAAAGCGTCTTAACGGCTACGAGTTCATTTCTTTTGCGTCGCCAGTCGATCCGAACCAAAGAAAAGGCGACCCAGCTACCCGCTTATTCCTGCGCTTCACAAGTAAAAATGCTCGGCGCGGTTAGAATGGGAAATACTGTTTCGCACTCGCTATCGCATCGTGCTATTTGTACTTAAATGTACAAATAGAAATCTGAAGTGCGTAACATCAGATATTAATTAAAATATATCAATTTCTTGTCGAATCTCTGTTTCCATATTTGCAATACTAGTACTCCAACAATATTGTATTGATGGATACAGCGAGTCAGAAAGCGGTTAGCCACTAGGCGCACTTTGCAGGGAATGGTCACTCCCTTCACAAAAAGTGCAACAACGTGGATGACCGCTTTCTGGCTC
>QOAQ01000046.1 GCA_003972955.1 Aquificaceae bacterium | reverse complement strand
CCCAAAGCGTCCAATACGGCGTTATGGGTCTTGCCAAGGGAATAACCATTGCCTGCGACCCATGCCTTGTCTTGAACGCTTTGGATTGCTCTGTACCCATCAATACAATGTTGCTGGAGTACTAGTTCCCTGAGCTTGTCGAAGAGGCGGTGATAAAGCACAAAATCACAGGTTGATAGCATTACCATTTTTAGTTCACACGGAAGGGGGATAATCCAATGAATAAAATAACAACAGTGCGACAATTATGGCATCTACCCATTGCTATCGCACTTTGTAGCATAAGCGGAACTGCATCAGCATTTCCTGGGGGAAATAATAGCTTTTTTGGTGGGAGCAATAATGGTTGCGGTACAAACTGGCCAGTATGGACACCAATGTATTGGATGGAAGAAATGACCGATATGATAGGCAATAATAATCGTAATAATTGTTATCCTAATCAACAAGCCGCCTATGGCGCGTATCCACAGTCGGCATATAATCCCTATGCAGTAAGCCCTCAAATAAGGCAATATCAACAGGCACTAATCTCCCGACAACCCCCTTCTCAAGCCGCTTATATTCAACGTGCATTATTGCCTTATGCCTTAGCACAAGGTCGCGTACCACGTAAACTTGCTTCACCTTGGTCTGGCATGACATCCCGTAGCACTCGCTTTCCATTTAGCTCTACTTTTGGTAGACAACAAGGCGGTTTTTCTAATCTATTTGGTGGTCGTCGAAACGCTAGTTTTATGCCATTCTCCAATGGATTTGGCTCCTCTAATCCCTTCTCGTCTATGTCACCAATAGGAAGCTATGGCTCTCCTTTTGGTGGTGGAATAAACCCAATGAGCATGGGCGGACTGGGAATGAGTCCTATGACAATGGGAGTGCCTGGAATGAGTCCAATGAGTGGTATGGGCATGTCGCCTATGGGCGGAGGCTTCTCACCGTTTGGAGGTAGTCCTTTTGGTGGCTCTTCTTTTATGCCTAAGTTTTAGTAACTGATGTTACGCACTTCAGATTTCTATTTGTGCATTTAAGCACAAATAGCACGATGCGATAGCGAGTGCGAAGCAGTAGTTCCCATTCTAACCGCGCCGAGCATTTGCAAGTAAAAATGGATCAGCAGGGCAATCATTCCTCTTATAAGGAGACCTCTTGAACACCTTCTCGCCGTGATAATAACATCGCATCACCATAGCTAAAGAAACGATATTCTGCTGTGATGGCATGTTGATAGGCTTGCTTGATAGTCTCATAGCCAGAGAATGCAGACACTAACATCAACAGTGTCGATTCAGACAGATGAAAATTCGTCACCATACGATCAACCACATTAAACCGACAACCTGGAGTAATAAATAAACGCGTATCCCCCCGAAAAGGTGTTAACTCCCCGCCTTTAGCCGCAGACTCCAAGCTACGCACTGACGTTGTACCCACGGCAATCACCTTTCCACCTCGCTGTTTGCAAGCCTTCACTGCCTCGCAGACAGACTCATCTACCTCCACCCATTCCGCATGCATAATATGATCCGACAAATCATTCACTCGCACAGGTTGAAATGTACCCGCTCCGACATGCAAGGTGACTTGCGCTGTTTCTACCCCTTTTTTCTTCAGTTGCTCTAATAACTCATCCGTAAAATGTAAACCTGCCGTTGGTGCAGCAACCGCTCCAGGGGTTTTCGCAAAAACAGTTTGATAACGCTCGCGGTCATCCTCCGTATCATCACGCTCGATATAAGGTGGCAAAGGAATATGCCCATACTGTTCTAATAACTCTAAAATAGGCGCATCATTCAAAACGCTTAACTCAAACAACGCCCCTTGACGACCTAGTACCTCGATACGAATCTCACCTTCTAGCGTTAATACTGATCCTTTTTTAGGGGATTTACTCGCTTTTACATGCGCTAACAGTGTTTTATCTGACAATAATCGCTCAACTAAAACCTCAACCTTTCCCCCCGTTAATTTTTTACCGTGCAAACGCGCAGGAATCACACGCGTATTATTAAAAACCAATAAATCATGCGGGGCGATCATATCCAGCAAATCACTAAAGACCTTATCCTCACAAGATGCCGTATCGTTCGCTTTATTCTCTACCACCAATAAACGGCTCGCGGTTCTGTCTTGTAAAGCCTCTTGTGCAATAAGGTGAACGGGTAAATCGTAAGAAAAGTCAGATAATTTCATGGGGCAAGATAGTAGCTAATTCACTCTTATTATGACAGCAAGACGACTAGAATTTTTTATGTAACCGTTTATCTACTCCCTGAAATCCACCATTTCTATGTTTTACAGAAGCTTAACCTCATGACTTCTTATATCGCTAGAAGCACTAAAATTTAATGGGGAAAATTTACCTGAAAATATAAAGATCAGACGCTAGTTTTTTACTTTTGAAAAGTGTACACTTTTCAAATAAGCAACAGGAAAATGATTAACGGTATCTATGTTATTAAAAATAACCTATTGAAATATATCAAAAAACTATCGTTTCTATGAAATAGCTTAGAGGTGTCTTCTTAATTAGCTGCAACTAAATAAGAAGACTTCATCAAACGACTCGTGTCTTTAGAAAGGGAAGTCGAATCATGCATAGCAATAGTAACAATTATTTATTTAAAACGCCTCATGAATTGCAAAAAAGAGCCTTCATAGGGAAGTCAGCCATTAATATCATTCTTTTTGTCTCACTGATTAGCACGATGGGATATTGGTATGTTTTGGGTCTACAAGCATCGAATGCAACAGGGTTTTGGGCGCTCCTCGCCTTCTCTATTATCGGCATCGGTCTTGTCACCGAATTTGTAAAAAAAATCACCCTCTCCCTCTTTCGTCATCGTGGTATTTGGTTAGGTGCAACTATGGTGAGTGTGGCAACCATAATGGGAACACTCAGTATTATTGACAATAATAAAGAGAGCGGTTTAATTAAAAGCTCTAGCGAATATCGTATGGCACAAGCGCGTCAGGAAAACGCCTTTAATGCAGCATCAAAATGGGCGTGGGCAGGTGGATTTAATTTAGACCAGCTTAATAATGACTTAATTAATATCACCGCAAAACGGGAGCGTCGTGAAATAGGTTATCAAGCTTATCTTGCCGAGAAACGTGCCATTCATGAAAAAATTAACGCCAAACGAAACTATGACTCGTCCTTAAATATGCAAACAATGGCAGGGGCAATTATGGCAAATGGTTCGAGCTTAACCACCTCGAGTAATCCCATGCTTTACAATATTGCCACTGCAACAGGTGTGACTGCCGCAGTTTTAAAAACTATTTTTTACTTAGCCGTTACCTTGTTATTAGAGTTTGCCGCATGGTTTCTTGGCGGCGAAGTAGAGAAAATAAATAACCAACTCACCATGACCAAAGCACAGTTATTAGACGCACAAAATATGGATATGTTTGGTGTCTCTATTGCCAGCGTAAATCAATTTGCCTATGCCGATACCTTACGCTTTGAGACAGAGCAACAAGCAGCCAATGCAGAGTTAGAACAGATACGACATAATCAATTATTAGCCACGGCGGAACGCATGAAAAAGAACCAAGCAATACAAGCAGAACTAGACGCATATCAATCACAAACAGCACCAGTGGAGAATAAAAAACACAAATTAGGCTTTGTTGACACCGACCAAAAATCCATGCTTTTTCTACGTCATAAAAACCCCATCCGCGTTGATAAATCAACGCGGGAGCAGCAAATGGATAAGTCGGTAGATACCGACCAAAACGATACAGTCGGTAATACTACCGACTCGGTAACTACCGAGCGCATGTTACAACTCTATTTAAAATCTCAAAAAACAAAATCAGGCGAAGGGGTGCAATGTCCTGTCTGTGAACGTAGTTTTATAAAAACAGGTTTTAAGATATTTTGTAGCAATAAAGGCAAAGGAAACTGCGCCGATGAATACAAAAATATCCTTAATCCAGAGCGTTTAATCGCACTCGAAAATAAGCGTAGAAAGCAAAGAGCGAGTGCTTAGAAATACGTTTTAAAGTCAAGTAGGGAAGATGCCGTTTTTTTCATAAAAAAAGAAAAGAAAATAATTGAGCCTACCCTCCCTTAGTTATCGCTCTATTAGATAAGAGGCAGTCATTCTGCTGTCTTGATACTTTTTGATAGTAATTCAGAAAGCCTATTATTAATTTTCACTTAAAGGATTAAGCCATGAAAATTTTATCTACTATGATAGCCACAACCGTTTTAGGATTTGCGTTAACTACATCAGCAAGTGCGGGAGATCCCGTCTACTTTAAAGCACCGATAAACTTTGCAGGTACTGGTTGCCCAGCAGGCACAATAGCCGTTACTGGAGAAAATACCGATACATTAACTCTTTTGTTTGACTCTTATGATGCGGCAAGACCATCCTCCGAAGCGGCAAGTGGTCGACGTCGCTCATCCTGTAACTTTGCTGTACCCGTTCATGTTCCACAAGGATTTCAAGCATCTATCTTGACAGTAGATTGGAGAGGGTTCGTAGAAGGAAAAGGGCAACTAAAACGTCAGTACTTTTTTGCAGGAAACCCTAATGCAGCCTCTATCACAAATAATTTCAACAAACCAAATGGCGGGGATTTTTATAAGCGAGATGGACTTACTCACGGTTCAGTAGCCTTTAGTCGCTGCGGTAAAGATAAAATATTGCGTATTAACTCCAGTGTTAGAGCAAAAACGAATGGAAGCTATATAGCCGTTGATACGGTTGACTTGCACAATAGAGTTGTTTTCCAACTTCAATGGAGACGCTGTTCAAGCTAGTACTCTAGTACTATAGACATTCACTTAAATAATTTCCCTTCGACTAGTACTCCAGCAACATTGTATTGATGGAGTACTAGCTACTTGAGCAGAAGGGAAGGGAATGGAAATTTAATATGTGAAAAACTATAGCTATTCCAATATGAAAAGTGTACACTTTTCAATATGAGCAATCAAAAACCTAAAAAAATAAATAAACGAGGTGGAAAGCGCCCTAACTCAGGGCGCAAACCCGCTTCTGCTCCCTTTAAAGAAAAAACCAAACCTATTCGTGTACCCATTAGTCTTATCCCCTCCATTAAAGAAACCCTAGAAGATTTAAAAAAGCTAAGAAAAAGTATCGATATTGAAAATATTGTGCCTATTCCCCTAGAGCAAAATCAGCTACGCATTCCCCTTTTTGCCAATACCGTCCCTGCGGGTTCACCCACTCCAACCGATGATTATATCGATAACTATCTCAGCTTAAACGACCTGTTAATAAAACGAGAAGATTCAAGCTTCTTTATTCGTGTCGTCGGTCTCTCAATGGTGGACGCAAATATATACCCCGATGATATTTTAATAGTAGACCGCTCAATGGAAGCCGTGCATGGCAAAGTTGTTATCGCCATTTTAGACAACGAACTCACCGTCAAGCGATTAGACTTATCAGGAGACAGCCCCGTATTAAAATCAGAAAACCCTGAATACCCCAATATCCCCGTCAATAGTGAATTATTGATATGGGGAGTGGTAACATCGGTTATTCATCAGCTATAGACATTCACTTAAATAATTACCCTTCGACTCCGCTCAGGGTGCAAGCCCCCAGAGCGGAGTCGAAGGGTATGGAAATTTAATATATGAAAGACTATATAACGAATACTTTTCTCATCGAAAAACTACATTCTTCCTAAAAAATCCTCCCCACCTGAGTATAATTAATTGCCTCCAAACCATTACTAAATACTCTATTTTCACCACTATACACAACATAACGTTTACTGAGTGATGCCTGCTTTTGAGAGAAGTTATTTAAACTTTTCTTAAAGCTACTGTTCCATGTAGAAGATGATTTAATCTCAACACCTAGTAACTCTCTTCCCGACTTATACAGCAGGTCAATTTCTTGTCCATTACTATCACGATAGAAGTATAAATTCGCTATTTTTCCTTGGTTGTAGCGCGCTTTTAAGGCTTCTAATACCACAAGATTTTCAAAAATATTTCCCACTAATGGATCACGTGTTATCTGGCTGGCTTTTTCGATATCCAGTAAATAGGCGAGTAAACCTGTGTCCGTAAAATAATATTTAGGGGATTTTACAACCCGCTTACCAAAATTTTCAAAGTAGGGAGGCAGTTTAAAAATAACAAAAGAAGCCTCTAAAATTGCCAACCACTGCTGAATCGTTTTAGAACTTACACCCACATCATTTGATAGAGACTGGTAATTAACTAACTGCCCCACTCGTCCTGCCACCAGCTTAATAAACTTCTGAAACAGGCTACTATCTTTTAGCATAATCAACTGACGTACATCACGCTCTATATAGGTTTGATAATAATTAGAATACGCCGTGTGAGGACGTTGCTTCTGATCATAAACACGCGGTAAAAAACCATGAAAAATATATGCTTCAAAGGTATCAAAGCTAATGTTGACAGCATCTAACTCACTAATAGAGAGTGGTAATAAATGCAATATACCTGTACGCCCCGCAAGTGACTGTGTAATCGCCTCTTTAAGCTGTAGTTGATGTGATCCTGTTAAAATATAGCGACCATTTTGCTTGTGTTTATCAACAATACCTTGGATATAACTGAGTAAATGAGGAGTGCGCTGAATTTCATCAAAGATGGTTTTTCCTGAGTAATGCTTTAAAAAAGCCTTTGGGTCATCAATAGCAAACTGACGGTTTTCAGGGTCTTCCAAACTCACATAAGCATAGTCACTAAGTGATTGTGCTAGAGTCGTTTTACCCGCCTGTCTTGGACCTAAAATCGTGACAATAGGATATTCATTTAATAGAGTGAGTAGTTCTGGTTTTATATGTCGAGGAATCATTAGCCTGTTATAGTTTATGTAAATCAGGACTTCAAGTTATGATTTGCATAAATAATATAAATTTGGGTACAGCTAGAAACCTGCTATTCTATTTGAAGAAGATCATATTAAAAGGAATCAACAATGACAGCAGAGATATTAAAACGCATCACCGTTGAAGCAGACAAATGTGGCGGTCGCCCTTGTATTCGTAACATGAGAATACGCGTAAAAGATATATTGGATATGCTTGCTAGTGGTATGAGTCAAAAAGAAATATTAGAAGATTACCCATACTTAGAAGCGGACGATATTACCGCCGTTTTGATGTATGCCGCCCGCCAGTTTGACCATCCTATACTAAAAGCAGCCTAATGAAATTTATTGTTGATGCCCAACTACCACCAGCATTGGCTCGTTTTCTTGCTGCTAAAGGTGAAGATATTATTCATGTAGTTGATGTCAAAATGATGGCATCGTCTGATAGTGAAATATGGGAACTTGCCCTGAAAAATAGTTTAATAATCATCACCAAAGACGAAGACTTTCAGATAAGAGCTTCAGTAAGCGCCCTTTTCCCTAAGATCGTTTGGGTAAGGATAGGTAACTGCTCAAGAAAAAGTTTACTCAACTATTTTGAACAACAATGGGTGCAAATAAAGCACGAATTAGATAACGGTGCGAATCTGGTTGAGTTAGTAGAATAATGAATAATCTTTTATAGGAAAAGGGTCTCCATGTGGAACTGATAAAAAAATAACGAAGCTAACTAATTAATAAAATATGCTAATCTTCTAGCTCCCCCTCAATACACAGCCCCTTATCTATAATGATTGAGTTACTAGTAGAAATAACAAAGCTTATCACCTCTTCGCCATGGGCAGTTTTTGCTGCGATTATGGCGGTCATTTTTTACATCAATTACAGCGCGCTGACTTCCTATAAAGAACGTCCTGAGTCTTTTAAAATGGTGGTTGATTGTTTAAAAGAAAGGTTATTCTTTCCGTATTCATTATTCGGAACAATACCTCTTGCAGTAGTATTAGAGTAAGAGAAATAAGCTGTAGTTATCTTATTTCCACCACTAACTGTTACACTGTTAATTATATTATTTCCTGTTTGGAAAAAATCCTTCATTTGTTGTTCAGTGTACTTAGTTCCTCCTTTAGTGGTTGACCAACTCTCTTTTGCACCATCAATAGCACCATAATCAAACTGCAATTCAGGATACTTAAGAACACTCTCAAATGTGGTTGTTGAGCTTAACGATACTTTTGTTTTGCCTTCTTTACCACTTTTGGTGGTAATAAGTATAACTCCGTTAGCTCCCTGACTTCCATAAAGAATTGACGCATTCAGTCCTTTCAAAACATTAATACTTTCAATATCGTCGGGATTAAGTTGTGATAAACCATCACCCTGATCAGTTCCACCCCACATGCCCGGCTGGCCACGTTTGATGTTCATTATAGGAATACCATCGATAACATAAAGCGGTTCACTACTTCCGGTTAACGATTTAAAACCCCTTAAGATTACTTTGGTAGAA
>QOAQ01000098.1 GCA_003972955.1 Aquificaceae bacterium | reverse complement strand
AAAACAAAACTACATTCTAGTCCCCTTAGTTCTTCCTAATGATTATTTTTTATCATCAACTTCTTCAAACTCAGCATCAACAACATCGTCATCTGCATCTGCTTTTGCATCTTTTGCGGCTTGCTCACCTGATGATGTTTCTGCTTGCGCCGCTGCTGCCTGTGCTAATGCGCCTGATGCTTGCATAAGCTCTTCGGTTTTCTTCTCGATGGCATCTTTGTCGTCACCTTTAATCAACTCTTTCAAGTCTTTAATGAGTGTTTCAACTTTCGTTTTCTCTGCCGCATCAATCTTATCGCCTAAGTCTTTCAACGATTTTTCAGTCGAATGCACCATGCCGTCTGCTTGGTTACGTGCATCAATCAATGCACGTGTTTTCTTATCTTCTTCTGCATGGGCTTCTGCATCTTTCACCATTGCTTCAACCTCATCATCCGAAAGACCTGAGGATGCTTTAATCACGATAGATTGTTCTTTACCTGTCGCTTTATCTTTTGCTGATACATTTAAGATACCGTTAGCATCAATATCTAAAGACACTTCAATTTGTGGTTGACCTCGTGGTGCAGGTGGAATATCGGTTAAGTCAAAACGACCTAGCGACTTATTACCATTTGCCATCTCACGCTCACCTTGTAAGACGTGAACTGTTACCGCATTTTGATTGTCTTCGGCTGTTGAAAATACTTGCTGTGCTTTAGTTGGGATAGTTGTGTTTTTCTCGATTAGTTTCGTCATAACCCCCCCCATTGTCTCGATACCTAGCGACAATGGCGTAACATCGAGGAGTAGCACATCGGTGACTGATCCACCTAATACACCACCTTGAATCGCCGCACCTACTGCTACCGCTTCATCAGGGTTTACGTCTTGACGTGGTTTTTTACCAAAGAAGTTGGCAACTTCTTCTTGTACCATTGGCATACGTGATTGACCACCAACCAAAATAATATCGTTAATTTCGCTTGCTGATAAACCTGCGTCTTTTAATGCAGTCTGACAAGGATCAATAGTACGTTTGACTAAATCTTCAACTAGAGATTCTAATTTTGCACGGGTTACTTTTACATTCAAGTGCTTAGGACCAGATGCATCTGCTGTCACATAGGGAAGGTTGACATCAGTTTGTGAGGTTGAAGAAAGTTCAATTTTTGCCTTCTCCGCTGCTTCTTTTAAACGCTGTAGCGCAAGTGGGTCGTTATGTAGATCAACACCATTGTCTTTCTTAAACTCATCAGCTAAGTAGTCGATAAGGCGCATATCGAAATCTTCACCACCAAGGAAAGTATCACCGTTGGTAGAAAGTACTTCAAACTGATACTCACCATCTATTTCAGCAATTTCAATGATTGATACGTCAAAAGTACCACCACCTAAGTCATAAACGGCGATCGTACTGTCACCTGATGACTTATCCATACCAAAGGCTAGTGCTGCTGCGGTTGGTTCATTGATAATACGTTTAACATCTAAACCTGCGATTTTACCCGCATCTTTTGTTGCCTGACGTTGTGAGTCATTAAAGTAAGCAGGGACAGTAATAACGGCTTCTGTTACTTCTTCACCCAAATACGCTTCTGCATCTTTTTTTAGTTTTTGCAAAATACGCGCAGAGACTTCAGGAGGAGACATTTTCTTGCCATTTGCCTCAATCCACGCATCACCATTGTCTGCTTTAATAATATTATAAGGCACTAATTTAATATCTTTTTGCACTGCTTCTTCATCAAACGTACGACCAATAAGACGTTTAATAGCGAATAAGGTATTTTCAGGGTTTGTAACTGCTTGACGCTTGGCTGGCTGACCCACTAAAACCTCGTCACCTGTAAATGCAACAATCGATGGTGTCGTACGATCGCCTTCTGCATTTTCGATAACCTTTGGTGCATCGCCTTCCATTACCGCTACGCAAGAATTGGTAGTACCTAAATCGATTCCAATAATTTTTCCCATGATGTTCTCCAATTTTTCGCGGCTTACCATGAAGCCTTATTCATATTTTTTAATTTGTGTGAGCCTCTATAAAGACTCGCTTAAAGATAGCTAGTTAAGTGCGGTTGATTTTATTTAATTCAAGAAAAAAGCTAACGATAGTTACACTTTTGTTGCACATGCAGTTATGTGTTCTTTGCTACCATCACCATGGCAGGACGAACTAAACGACCATTTAAGGTATAACCTTTTTGCATAACGGCGGACACGATACCATCGTCATATTCATCACTCGGTTGCATCGCCATTGCTTGATGCAAGTCAGGATTAAATTTTTCACCTAAAGGATTAACAGATTCTAGATTTGATTTTTCCATTACCGACTCAAACTGTTTTAGCGTCAAATTCATCCCTTCACGAATGCTATCTAAGTCACCTTCGGCTTGTAGCCCTATTTCTAAGCTATCGATAACAGGGAGTAATTGCTCAACAAATTTTTGTACCGCAAATTTATGTGCATCCGAGACTTGTTTTTCGCTACGCTTGCGTTGATTATCCATCTCCGCTTGCAAGCGAACTAAGGTATCCCAGCTCTCCGCAGCTTTTTCTTCTGCTTTTGCCAGCTCTTCACGTAATTGCTCAATCGCACCTTCTGCATCCTCGGTTTGATCAACATCCATTTGCTCTTCAAATGGCTGTTCTACCGTATTTTCTTCTGTATTAGACGCAGCTGTTGTCTGCTCTTGCTCAGAGTTATTCTTTTCGCTACTCATGAATATTTCTCTACAAAGTTAATGGATGATAATTTTTTAGGACTCAGGATTAAATAAGTGGTGGAACTTAACACTGATTTTTTGTTTCAGATTGGATGATCTAAAAAGGCGCATAGTCATTCTATGCAACGATTTTAGATCATTCAAGCTGGGACAAAAGGCACGTTACGTTTCGTTAGTTATTTAATTCTGAGTCCTTAGCGCAGTATTTAGGAACTAATGTTACGCACCCCTACGAAGGAATACGGGTTGCAGCGATTGCCAAAATCTTTAACTCATTGATTCTTGGTATAAGATGCGTAACATCAGTTAGGAAGTTATTTCATGCACATTCCTGAGTCATCGAAGTAGACTCAATACTGCGATAGCTGCGTATAAGGTAGGGCTTAAGAAGGTGAATTCAAGAGAACCAATCAATTATTTTTATTCTATTTACATTAAGGAACCTCTGATTAACCTAGATGAATTCTGGCAACGCCAAGTTTTCAAGTTCGAGGCATTGGTTTTAAGCATAGTTATTCTATGGTTCAAACCAATAACGAAGAAATTGGAAACTTGGCTAAGCCCCGCAGGGTAAGTCTCTAGGGCATCATCTCCGTCGTTCCACTTCTTGTGAAGGCAATCAGCATTCTCTGCGAAGTGCGCCTAGGATATGACACCCTAGAGACTTACAGAATTTCACCTAGGTTATTCAGAGGTTCCTTAAGCTTACAGATTCAGGATTTAGACTTATCCAAAGCTCTAACATAAAAGAATCCACCAAAATAAAGGCAAAGGCTTAAGACCGTCATTATATAGCCATAAATGCTTTCATCGGGTGCAAAGATAAACCAGATACCTAAACAAAAATAAACAAACGATAATAAGGTAATGGCGATATGCTTTTCGCGGTCTGCATAAAGAATACCGCGCACAAAAAAGAGTAGTGGCATAGTGAATATGGCTATCTCGATACCACGGTTTATATATTGAGAGGGGGTTAGCCAACCGTTCCAGATAACGATTAAAGCAATCATGCCAAATAAACCAATAAAGGTTACAAACCGCCAAAGTAGAAGATTATTCAGCATAATTTTATAGCGAGTTCTGCTAGGCGTTTACCGAATGCTTTGCATAGGGTCTTTTCTTCTTCTGATAAGGGGTTATTGCTATCTGCTCCCGCGAGGTGCGAGGGGCCATAGGGTGTACCGCCTGTTTGCGTGGTGAGTAAATCAGATTCTGTATACGGTAGACCAGAGATAATCATGCCGTGATGCAACAGAGGAATCATCATCGAAAGTAATGTTGATTCTTGTCCACCGTGTAAACTAGAGCTTGAGGTAAACACGCCTGCTGGCTTACCAACTAAAGACCCTGATAGCCAATGACCACTGGTTTTTTCTAGAAAATATTTCAACGGTGATGCCATATTACCAAAACGGGTGGGACTACCGAGTGCTAAACCATCGGCTTGCTTTAACTCATCAAGACTAACGTACATTGCGCCCTCTTCGGGAACACTAGGGGCGGTTGTCTCGCAAGTTGTAGATATTTCTGGAACAGTGCGTATTAGCGCTTCGACACCATCAACGGACTCCACGCCACGCGCAATCAATCTTGCCATTTCTGCCGTTGCACCTGAGCGACTGTAATACAGCACTAATACACTTTTCATGATAGTTCTCTTATAAAATATCAATAACAGATTCAGGTGGACGACCGATTGCCACTTTACCCTTTTTAATAACAATAGGACGTTCTATTAAAATAGGGTTTTCGAGCATCGCCGCTATTAAATCATCGCGACTGAGCGACTCATCAGCTAAATTTAATGCTTTATACGGTGCTTCCCATGTTCTCATTAATTGACGAGGTGCTAATCCAAGATAGTCTAGTACCATTTCTAAGGTTTCTTTACTAGGTGGTGTGTCCAAATATTTCACTACCTCTAATGGCTCTTCTTTCTCTGTCAGTAATTCAAGCGTTTGACGCGATTTCGAGCATCGAGGGTTATGATAGATGATGGTTGACTCACTCATTTTTTATATTCTCGCATTGAAGGAAGGTCTACAGCTATTAACAACAGCCTGCGTAATCTACCACAATTACAAATGGAATCTAAATTCTATTTTTCATAAATTGAATCGCATCTAAAATGCTTATAATTAACTCAAAAATCAAATTAAATAAGTAGCTTAGGGATATTTTATACTATAGTAATATGACTCATAAATATAAACTCTCTCCCACATATCATAGGATTTATACCAATAAGATGAATAATTTTTTACGCCTTTTTTATAAAATCACTCTTGCCTCTCTTTTTTTTGGCTATGCACTAAGCCCCTTAAGCGCCACAGCTAAATCGCCACAAAAAAATCAAATGGTTGCAGATATTCACTTTAAGGACATGAAAGGTAAGGCTCATCATTTGGCTGAGTATCGTGGTAAATGGCTGTTTCTTAATTTTTGGGCGGGCTATTGTGATATTTGTCGCAAAGAAATTCCTACGCTTATTCGTTTTCAACAAAATAATAGAAACAAGGTAACCATTCTTGGGGTCAGTTATGGTGGAGAGACACGTCAAGATGTTAAAGCAGCAATGGCACGTTATAAATTCAATTACGAAATTATTCCTGGGCAAGCTAATATTACCCGACTTTTTAATGATGTTATCGCCACACCGACCACTATTGTCATCTCTCCAGAAGGTCGAATGGTTGCTAAAGCGATAGGAGAGCAATCAACCGAGGAGCTGAATGCATTTATTAGCAGCAATGATAATGAAGAACCGCGTTGGATTTGGGATTATTAATAAGCAAAGATGTGAAGCTCAATCTCATTGAGTCTGTAAATTTATTAAAATACAGGAGTTTAGTGATAAGACCCACTTCCCAAATCTAAAGCACATACCTTTCCGAACAAATATAAATAATCACCCCTTGTTACCCATAATCATGCGGTATAATACGCTTATTTATTAATCAAGCGCTCCAATTATACCCTATTGATGGACTGCTTAAGCTTTACAAGGATTGTTATGGAAGCGTTACACACTCTTCTCCCTGTTATTATTCTCTTATTTTCTGGCGTGTTAGCCATTGCAGTTACTCGACCACTTCGCATGAGTCCTATTGTTGGATATTTAATCGCGGGGATGGTTATTGGTACGCATGGCTTTGGCTGGATCGAGGAGGATAGTACAACGCATCTGTTGGCGGAGCTGGGGGTTGTCTTCCTTTTGTTCGATATTGGTTTGCATTTTTCCCTTGGACACATTTGGGATGCTCGTAAAGATATTTTAGGGCTTGGGCCTTTACAGATCATTCTTTGTACGGCTGCATTTGCTGTGATTGCTATTTTAATCGGGCTGGAGGTGGATATTGCGATTATTATCGGCACAACGCTGGCACTATCATCCACGGCTGTTGTTGCACAGATATTAGCAGATCAGCAGCAGCAACATTGCCCTGTGGCGGTTTCTGCCACGGCGGTACTTATCTTCCAAGATATATGCGCTATCTTTTTACTTATTTTAGTGCATTCAATGGAAGACCCTAGTGTTGCACTAGGGAGTGTTATTGGTCATGCCGCTTTAAAGGCACTCGCGGCATTTGTTGCTGCCATGCTCATTGGACATTACTTAATCGGCCCTTTATTTAAGTTGATTGCAAAACTAAAAGATAATGAGATATTCACTGCTGTCGCCCTGCTTATTGTGTTAGCAACGGCTGCTTCAACAGGCTTACTTGGCTTATCCCTTACATTAGGTGCTTTCTTGGCAGGGATGATTATTTCTGAGACACCTTATCGTCATCTCATACAAACAGAAATCACGCCCTTTCGTGGCTTATTACTCGGTTTCTTCTTTATTACCGTAGGTATGGCGTTAGATACTCACGTCATCTTAGAACAGTGGTGGAAAATTATTGGTGTCGCGGTGCTTTTAATGTTGATAAAAATCGTGTTTATTTATGCTTCCGCCAGACTATTAAAAGCACCTGCTAATAGTGCTTTTTCAATGGGGATATTGCTTGCACAAGGTAGTGAATTTGCCTTTGTTATCTTCGCCATGCCAGCGCTACAAAATGCACTCGGAGGAGAGAAGGCATCTATTTTAATTACTGCTGTTGCAGGTAGCATGGTACTCACCCCGTTAAGTGTGGCATTAGGTAAGAGAGTCACTCAATATCAAGCCGATAAAAATTGGCAAGAAGAAACCTCCCAAACAACAATGATCGAGAAAACAGAAGCCAAGGTTATTATTATCGGCATGGGTGAAATAGGTCAACGTATTGCAGATGGACTAAATAGTTACGGCATTACGTATAAAGGAATTGAATATAATCATGATTGCTTTGTGGGTGCATGTACCAAAGGTTACTTGGTCGGCTTTGGTGATGCGACCGACTTACGTTTGATGGATACCATTCGATTTTCTCAGGCGGACGTTATTGCCGTGACATTTGCTGATTATACTATTGCGAAAGAACTTGCACCTATTGTTAAAGAACGCTATCCCAATTTATTGCTGTTAGTATCGGTTAAGAATGAAGTAGAGCGAGAACAGTTTTCAGCCTTAGGAATGCAAGCCATTATTGAGCAAAGTTTTCCTCGTGGGCTAGATATTGCGGTGACTGTACTTAGTAAATACGGTATAGAAAAGGAGCAATTAAAAGCTTGGATGCAACGCCAACAGGAGAATGAATTAGTTTTTAACAATGAAAAAAATACTGGCGATAACACATTTCCAACAAAAGCACTATAAAACTCCGTTTAATCAATAGTTTTTATGAACAAAAGGTGAATATACTTTGATTAATAGCAATAAATCCTGTATACATTGTCATTATAAAAACTAATCATTAATGGAAATTATATTTATGAGCAATAAATAATCAACGTCTATTGAGCTCTAAAAATTAACAAGGAGGTGTGTCACATGGGCGAACGGATATATGCCAATCAACCTGTATTACAAAATAGCTTAAATCATGAATTTATGCGTTTGTATTTATCGATTAGCAACGCCTGTAATAAATACGGACACTCGCCGAAATGTTCACACATCTTAAAACAATTTGCTGCGTATTTTTATCGCCAAACTATTCAAAAAAAGCAGTATAAAACGCTACGTTCTCAAATGATCAGAAATACCTTAATGTCTGGTACTTCTCAAAAATGTGAAATTTTCTCTGACGAAAAGATTAATGGTTATCTATACGCCCTCCCCTCAAAAAATGCCATTTCAAGCACACATTTAACCGGCAATATCAATATGCTTATTATTGATCATGGCGCTATTCAAATAGAGAAACAACTTAACCATAAGTTTACAATGCCATCTCAACGTTTAACCACGGGACAAAGCACGATTAGCATAAAAGAAAAAGACACGCAAACTAGCTTTAGAGCAAAAACTAATGTATCTATCTTTTTATGTGTTTCATGCAATGAGAGCAATATTTAGGACTCAGGATAAAATCATTAACTGATGTTACGCACTTTAGATTTCTATTTGTGCGTTTAAGCACAAATAGCACGATGCGATAGCGAGTGCGAAGCAGTAGTTCCCATTCTAACCGCACCGAGTATTTGCAAGTAAAAATGGATCAGTAGGGCAAGCTGTTTGAGCGTAGCGAGTTTTTGCCCTGCCCATTTTTACTTGTGAAGCGCAGGAGAAAGCGGGTAGCTGGGTCGCCTTTTCTTTGGTTCGGATCGACTGGCGACGCAAAAGAAATGAACTCGTAGCCGTTA
>QOAQ01000075.1 GCA_003972955.1 Aquificaceae bacterium | reverse complement strand
TTTCAACTGCTGTTTGTGCGGACATAATATTTTCCCTAAATTGACTGTTATCTTGCTTGATATGGTATCTAACTCTTTACCATCATGCGAGTAGTATGACAATTTACAGTGATATAATAAGTACTAGTACTCCATCAATATAATGTTGCTGGAGTACTAGCTATTTTCACTTTCAGAGTCATCATTTTCATTAGATGACTCTATTGCGGTGTCAACTATCTCATTAAGCTCTTGATGCATTAGTTTACCATTAACACCAGCACCGACAGCCATTTCTAATAAGTTGTAGTGTAAGTCCCCATTAATGCGGGCTTTTGGGTGTAATTCAACTTTTTTTGTTGCGACAACATTGCCATCAATACGTCCATTGGCATATATTTTCGCCGCATGGACATCACCAATAATATGACCTTCTTCTCCTAGTATGAGTGTAGATTCAGGATCTTCAGAATAAATGTTACCTTCTATTGCGCCATCAATACTAAAAGCGCCTGTAAAACTGATATCACCAACAATATTAACATTCCCTCCGATCCATGTTTGAATTTTGGGTTTATCTTCAACCACTTCTGGTGTTGTATTTACTTTTTGGGCCTTTTTCACTTTTTTTCCGAACATATTCTCCCTCCTTTGGATGCTTTATTTTAAGGTAATAAAGCGGGCTGCATTAATGCTGTTATCTCATTAAACCCGAGCATTAAATTCATGTTTTGAACCGCCTGTCCTGCGGCACCTTTAACTAAATTATCAATAACAGATAACACCACAATACGTGATCCAGTGCTTGGACGATGTGGCGATATTCGGCACATATTAGAGCTTTTTACAGAACGCGTTTCAGGATGCGAGCCTTCAGGTAGTACATCAACAAAAGGTTCATTGACATAAAAATCTTCATACAAAGTTTGTAAATTCTGTATTGTGTTCGCTTCGTTTAATTCCTTAACATAAAGCGTAGCATGTATACCACGAATAATGGGCAGTAAATGAGGGGTAAAATTAAGATCAACCCTTTCCCCACAGGCTAGTGATAATATTTGTGCTATTTCAGGCTGATGACGATGACCATCAACAGCATAGGCTTTAAAACTTTCTCCCGCTTCACTCAGTAAGGTACCGATATTGGCTTGTCGTCCTGCGCCACTAATACCTGATTTTGTATCGGCGATAATATCATCAAGATAAATATTTCCTGATCTAATTAATGGCAGGAGGCCTAAAGTTACCGCTGTTGGGTAGCAACCAGGGTTGGCAACTAAGCGAGCATTCTTGATTAAATCACGATTAATTTCTGGGAGACCGTAGACAGCTTCCTCGACAAGATCAGGGCAAGCGTGTGTCATACCATACCATTGACTCCAGACATCAATATCTTTGATACGAAAATCAGCCGCCAAGTCAATGACTTTTGTACCTGATTTTAGAAGCTCCGCGGTTTGTTTCATGGCAACGCCATTGGGTGTTGCAAAGAAAACAAGATCACAATCAGCCAATTCGTCACTGTTAGGATCACTAAAACATAAGTCAATAAAACCACGTAGGTTAGGAAACATAGCATCAACACGCAATCCAACATTGGAGCGTGATGTAACAAATGAAATTTCTACGTGAGGGTGTGTCGCAAGAATTCTGAGTAATTCAACACCTGTATAGCCTGTTGCACCAACGATGCCTATTTTTTTCATACTATTTATAGTCTCTACAATTATTGTTTTCTGTAACCGTTCACCTACCCCCTGAAATTCGCCATTTCTGCGTTGAAAAATGATCATTTACACCTGTAAACTCACATTTTTTGCCTTGAACTGGCGAATTTCAGGGGAGGCATCTGAACGATTACTGTTTTCTTTCTAATACATCTTTAATCAGTAAGGGTTCGAGTTCTGCCATTGCCTTTTCATAAACCTTGCGTTTAAAGTATACAACTTCTTTGGCGGGGTAGGAGTAATCAACCCAGCGCCAACTATCAAATTCAGGAATATTTGTTGCACGTAGGTTGACACTGTTGTCTGAGCACATTAAACGTAATAAAAACCAACGTTGTTTTTGACCAATACATGTTGGGCTGGAGCGATGGCGAATCATATGTTTAGGTAGGCGATAACGTAACCAGTCTCGAGTACAACCGATGACTTCAACGTGTTTGGATAATAATCCAGTCTCTTCATGTAACTCTCTGTACATAGCTTCAAGAGGGGTTTCACCAGGATCTATACCGCCTTGAGGGAATTGCCAAGATGTCTGACCAATTCTTTTACCCCAAAATACTTTGCCATCGCAATTTGCAAGGATAATGCCTACATTGGCTCTAAAACCTTCCTTATCAATCACAATAGTTCTCCAAAAAATATTTAGACACCTTTAGCTTGAGTTGAGGGGACTTATCCATTATGTACATGGGGGGGGATGAGAAAGGGGTGTAATTTTCTCTTGTTTTAGTAAAGATCCGACTCAGACAAAGATTTCATTGTTATATATAATGTCCGCATTCTTCCATATCGGGAATGAATCATCAAATGTAAAGCCGTACAATCTCTCTTTTTTTTAATTTGAAAATTAACCACTTCGATGAATGGATACTTCTATAGATGGCAAACAATACAACCTTAGCATTATTTGATCTTGATAATACCTTACTTAGCGGTGATAGCGATTATGAGTGGGGGAATTTTTTAGTAAGAAAAAAGCTGGTTGATGAGAAGGAGTACGAAGCTGCTAATATTCGTTTTTACGAACAATATAAGCGAGGTCAGTTAGATATACACGAGTACTCTGCTTTTAGTTTTAAACCATTATCAGTACGCAACATGGCAGAATTGCACGCATTACATCAAGAATTTATGCAAGAGGTGATCTCTCCTTTAATGGGAGAAAAAGCAAAAGATTTAATAGACGATCATCGTAAAAAAGGGCATACATTAATGGTTGTTACTGCCACCAATAGTTTTATAACACGACCAATCGTAAATGCATTTGGTATTGAACATTTATTGGCAACAGAACCCAAAATAGAGAATGGACGCTATACAACAAAAGTGGATGGAATACCGTGTTTTCATCAAGGCAAAGTTGCACGACTAGAGGCTTGGTTAGAAAAAAATAAGATGACTTTAGCGGGTAGCTATTTTTACAGTGACTCACATAATGATTTGCCACTCTTAGAAAAAGTCACCTTCCCCGTAGCGATTGATCCTGATGAAAAATTAGCAAAAATAGCACAACAACGCGGTTGGAAGGTGAGTTCATTACGCGTTTAAATTCTTAATATATAGTCTTTCATATATTAAATTTCCATTCCCTTCGACTCCGCTCAGGGTGCGAGCCCCCTGAGCGGAGTCGAAGGGAAATTATTTAAGTGAATGTCTATATATTCCTAACGACTTCTATACACCTGAATTCTCAATTTCAATAAAGAAAGATAAAGCATCAAGAAGATTAAAATACTGCTCATTGTGCCTCCTGCTTTTTTAACATCATTTTTACTAGAAGGAATATCTTGTTTATCGGCAGGTGTATCTATTTTTTTATCATCATCAATAATAGTGGCGGTTGCACTGCTATCGAATAGATTAATATTGTTACTTGGATGAGATAGTTGGAGTTGAAAAGTTTCATTATCTTCAACTAATTGGTCATTTAGAATAGGAATTGAAATAGTCTCACTGATTTTTCCTGCGGGGATAAGTAAAACACCTGTATCAAACAGAAAATCACTGCCTGCTTTTGCTGTCCCATTAACCGTAGTGTACTGAATGCTCGTGCGTTGGTCTGAGGCATGACTTAAAGTAATAGTAAAGTTTGCTTTATTCGCACTACTTTCTTTCACTGATACGTTACTTATGGTGACATTAATAGACGTGGTTGGGGGTTTATTTGTACCTATCGCGATATTCCCTTTTGATACGGCAAAGAAGATATTATCACGACAAGCAACCATTATACGCGCATGTGAAACACTCTTAATATTGTTAGGAATATTAAGGTTTTGACTGCCATCATTGACTGTGTTCAGTAGTAGGTCTTGAGTTGTACCGTCTTTTGCCAGTAATTTTATGTCTACAGTCTGACAATTTACGGGAGGCTTGTTTGTTCCTGCGACATTCCATCTAACCTGTATATTTTCATTTCTTTGATATAAATAAGAGCTGTATTGAGAGATAACGGTAAACGGATTGCCCGATGTGGTTATTTTAGTATCTGCTCGTGCTATGCCACCTTTATTATCTCTAACAGTCGTAGCAAAATTTAACTCACGATCTGTCAACGCAAGCTTTTCCCCTTTAATGGGGAGTTCACCGAATAGTGTATTTATATGCGGGAAATAACGATAATTAAGTGCTGATGGTAAGTAGCTGCGAAAAAGTGGATTATCGCCTGTATCAATATCGACATCTACCGTCGTACCGTTGGCATCTATTTGATCCCATGTATAATTTAATTGATCACCATCGGCATCATTCGCTGTACTTGTTAAAACAAAGGGGGTATTGCTTGGTATAGTAAAATTCTGAGTGGCTATAATGCTTGGATTCGTGTTGCCACTGCTCTCATGTTTGCCACACGTAGCACCTTCATTATCGCGAATATAGTTATTTATTTGTGCAATACTGACGGCATTGAATACCGCATCTGAATTAATTTGTAGATTGTTTTTACCACAAATACCAGCATAAGACATAATGGTGCTGCCACTACCTGGTTCAACAGCCGTGTCTGCTTCACGATTATTTCCACTACAGTTTTTTGTTTCACTATTAAACGTATGAGTTGCCCCTAGTTGATGCCCCATTTCGTGTGCGACATAATCAATATTAAAACTATCTCCATAAGGAGAGGCAGAGCCAGTAATACCGCCTGCTTTATGCGATATTTTATTCGCACGGCAAACACCACTGAGTAATGCTAACCCGCCTGTTCCTGCACCACCAAAAAGGTGTCCTATATCATAATTATTGTCCCCAATAACGGCATCCATATTCGCAATATTTTCATCGAGCATGGAAAATGCATTGCCATGTGTAAAAGGGTCGGTATTAGGGTTGGTGTAAATAATGTCATAAGTCTTGTCAATGAATACTAAACGTACAGAAAGGTCACGTTCGTAGATTTGATTAACACGGTTAATCGTTGTCATCATGGCACTGAAAGCTGCTGCTTTTGTTCCTCCTTTAAGGGCAACATATTCACCCGTTGCGGCTAAGGCTAGACGGTAAGTAATTAAATCTTTAGAGGATGTTGCTGCTTTTTTTTGAGTGTTTATGCTCCTTTGTAGAGAGATAGGTGTTTTTATAAAAATCTCTTTTTTATTTTCATGGCGTTGAAACAGGTGGATATTTTTTCTCTTACTAAAACTATCATAAAGGTGGTTGTTTTCTGATGTTTTATGCGGATCAATAAAAATGGTATCACCATCTTCTAGTGTCAACATCGCATGAAAGCCCACTTCGGTTAAATCAATACGACCATAAATGTTTTTTCCATGCGCCTCATGTACTTTCCATGCTTTAATATCAGGAAATTTAGTAGCTAAGGCTTTACTCAGAAGCGGATATTCTTCAATAATAAGTTGCACCATTGAGCCATCAGGTAAAGGTAGTTCTAGTGGCTTATTGATTGCAGGTTTTGCTAATCTGTTTTTTGATGCGGTGTTTGCGGTAGCGCTTAATAACTGCTGGCGTAAAGCAGGTTCATCTAAACGCAATACTCGCGCACTATAAGAGGGTAGCGAAGAGCGGGCTAGTTTATTTTGCTCTTGCTGGTTAACATCTTCCCACAGAGGGCTAGCAAAAACATTTGTCGATAGAAATAAGCTTAAAGCAAATAGAATTCTACGCATGGTTGGGGAGTTCCGTTTATTATTATTTTTATTAAAATGACAAACAGTGAGGGTAGGGGGGATGTCATTTTGTTTTATTTGAACGTGCGGAATTATTGCACTTGGAAGCTGAATGGAGCTTAAACAAAAAGGGTGTAACAGACTAAAATAGGTAGTATTTTGTTCTTACGATCGTTATAAAATGATCAACTCGCAAAACAAGGATGTGTTATGCAAAGCGTCAATCATTTCTCTACTGTATTTAAAATAATAATAATCAGCTTATTTCTAAGCCTTACTACACAGGCAGATGAAAATCAGTACAAACCGCAGAAATTCTTTGGTAATGGTGATACAGGTGTATTTTATGATCTTCAGTCGGGAGAGTTACTGAAAAGTATTATTGATGGAAACCGTACCGTTTATATCGAGCAAGATGGTGATATTTTTGAAGAAGATATTGCGACTTTAGAGGACAATATTTTAGGTCTGTCATCTCAGCAGTCATTTAGTAAATCAAAACGTATGTTGGGGAAAGAGATTTATACAAGCCATAGAATTGCTTTTTATAGTGGTTGTCGTTATCGCTTAAAAGAAAAGAAGTTTATCCCGATTGCTAGTAGCTGTGGTTTTAAATATCGTAAAAATAAAAACAGAGCGCAACGCATTGAATGGGAACATATTGTACCCGCATGGCATTTTGGTCATCAGTTACGATGCTGGCAAAATGGAGGGCGCTTACATTGCCGTAATAGCAATGCAAAATTCAAACAAATGGAAGCCGATATGCACAATCTTGTGCCTGCTATTGGCGAGATAAACGGGGATAGGAGCAACTTTAAATACCGCATGTTAGCAGGTGAAAAACGTCTTTATGGCAAGCCCGTTAATATGGAAATATCCTTTAAAGAACGTGCCGCAGAACCACCTGATAATGTACAAGGAGATATTGCACGCACCTATTTTTATATGGCAGATCGCTATGGGTTACAAATTAGTGACCAGCAAAAAAAGCTATTAGTGGCATGGAATAACAACGACCCTGTGGATAGTTGGGAGCGACAAAAAAATAAGCTAGTTAAAAAATTACAAGGCGATGAAAACCTCTATATTACCCATTATAAAAAACTAAAACAGGGTGATATTGTTACATCCGAGCCATCCACTAGCTTCTCTGAAATTAATAATAATTTAAAACAGCAGTTTGGTTTTTTATTTGATTATTTACCTGCTTGGTTAGTAGAGGTTATTTTAGCGATAGTCGCACTCTATTTACTTTGGAAGTACAAGCGCAAGAAAGATAGTCTAGAAAAAACTGAGCCTAAGCCCACTCATAAAGAAAAAATAAGCACAAATAAATCAAGTACAGCAAAGAAGCACAAAAAAAAGAAGTCGAAAAAAAGCCCAGCACACTATTTTATTCAAAGCCGCATGGTAGAGCGTGTCTTAAGCCTAAATAAAGCACAAGCATTAGTGATAAAAAATAAACAAAAAGACAAATCACAGCATTGGGAGTTGCTTGAAAGCAATAAAACAGAAGGCTTTGTTTTTATTCAGCATATCGTAACAGGTAAAGTATTGGAAATTAAAGACGGTGTAAAAACAGATCATGCAAAAGTGATATTAGCAGATAAAAAGCGGCGCAATAATAATCATCAAGAATGGCGTTTAGTGGCGACAGAAGAGCCTAAATATTTCTTCTTAGAAAATAGAGCCACCCAAACTGTCTTAGATATTAGTTATAAAAAGAGCAAACAAGGCAGCAAGGTCGCAAGCTATCATAAAAAATCTCGAGGTACTGAGAATCAGGAGTGGGAGTTAATTGCCATTCCCTTCAACTCCTAAGTCTTCTCCTAATTATTATTTGATTCATTGCAAAGGTTTTCAACTATACTATAACTAATGATGATCTGAGCTAGGAGATTAGTATTAATGGAGTCATTAAATGAGCCAAAAGATCGATTATTAGACGCTACCCCTAAAAAGAAAAAAAAGAAAGGATCAACACGTGCTATTGAAACTTTTTATAGATGCGCCTACCGTACTCAGCTTGATTTAACAGGCTTAGCTGATATGAAAGCAAATATTATGATTTCTATTAATGGCTTGATTATCACTGCCATAATAGCCACCGAAGGTTTGTTAACTTATACACAATATTACTTAAAATTTTTGCCTACTGCTTTGCTTATTGTTTGTATTATGTCTTTGATTTTTGCTATGTTGTCAGTAAAACCACGGGTTTCTAATTTGCATATTACGGCAGATGATATGCTCACTGGAAAATCTAGCCTGTTGTATTTTAATAATTTTATATATATCAATGAAGAACAATATGCTCAGGCAGTGGCAAACACTATTGAAGATATCGATGATGTATACTGCATGATGAGTAAGCATATTTATAATTTAGGTGTGGTGCTATCGCGTAAATATTTTTTACTACGTATCTCTTATTCAATTTTTCTGGGCGGTATTATTTTGATTGGCTTAATGTTCGTTGGTCGTAGCATCATTTAAGATATATTCTATTTTCAGCTATCTCACCTCAGAACATGTCGAATAAATCTGTTATTTTCTGAGCTACTAATCTTCTCATACGTGCAAAATCTTCCAAAATTAAATAGCTAACAGGTACTAAGAGTAAACATATAAAAGTAGCGAATAAAATACCAAAACCTAGGCTAACAGCCATTGGTATTAAAAATTGGGCTTGTGTGCTTTTTTCAAAAATAAG
>QOAQ01000070.1 GCA_003972955.1 Aquificaceae bacterium | reverse complement strand
GCAACTACGGTATGATGAACAAGCTATTGATTCCACAGTGATTTAAAAAATACCCGCTTAACCTATGGGTGAAGCTAAGATTTTTTAATTTCACTGTGAAACCAATATCTTATCCCTCATATCCGCATTTGCCTCACGGATTCAGGTAGATATAAATATTGCTCTTAAGTGATAGTCGCTCTATAGTTGACCGCCGTTTAACCGTTGTAGGCAATGATAGAATGAACATAGAAGATTCCCTTGGTCTAGGTCGAAACTTTGAAAATCCTGAAACTGCACGTAAGCGTTTACGCTTATACATCAACCTTAAACTTGCTTCAACAGGGCAACCTATTAGTCATTATGGCGGTGACAATAAATTTATGTCAATCGCTGATGACTTGATAAAAAGTTACCAAGAAAAAAATAGACGACTGCATAATTATCAATGTCCGATTGATAAGCGTATTCAAGATTTCCTTAATGATTATCTACAAGATTGTGACGATGATACGCCAAAGTTGCCATCAAATACCTTAGTTTTAGACCGTTATGGGGTCGCACGAGAATTATCGATTCCTGCGGATGGCGATAAATTTACCTCCGATATTGTATCTAGCTATCGCATTCGCCAAGGTGTTTTGCATAACCCAGCTAATGATAGGCGTACAACAAAGGGGTCATTTCATATTGTAGAGGGTGGCTTGCCTATTCCTGGTGACAAAAAAACCGTCCCTAAAGTTACCTTTTCACGTTTATTAAAAGCCGCTTTAAACCCACCAGAAGAATTATTGCAACTTCCCTTTACAAGCAATGAAGAGAAGCAAGCTAAACTGTTTGTCTCTTTATTATTGCGCCCCATTGTTTGCCCTGAAGTGCCTACTGTTTCCTCTGAGAAAAGCATGGAGATACGTTTCTTTGCACCAGGGAATTTAGTCAGCAACTTAGATTTTGTGGAAAGTATTTTTGGCAATGCAGGCAACCCTTATCTGGCAGAATACGATGCAGCATTGGATATTGATCACTGGTCGGGACAAACAGGCTGCGTTATTTTAGCCCCACACCTTACGCAACTGACTAAAAAAGAGCTAGGGCTACCGCATTATGATGATGCAACGGACGCGCAACGCCGTGATGGTATGAGTTGGACTGCCGAAGATGAAAAGTACAATGACGGGGATGCATTCAAAGTAACCTGCCGTACAGACGAAGGTATTATCGTTACATTATTGGCGGATAATTATTACGGCTACTGTAAAAAAGAAGTAAAAACACAGCTAAGTTATGCGACCAACCTTTATGGTTTAACCGAAGAAGAACATGCAGGGGGCGCGTTAGCATTTCGTCGTCGCAATCATGGCGAAGAATATGGCGTTGATACTAAAACGCGTGGCAAACTCGATATTTATAACTTTACAAATCTCAGCACAGATTTTGCCGATGTCATGGATATTCAGCCTGAAGGCTATGCTATCGACAAAAAATATCCTGATCTTATTTATATCCCACTCAATATTCGTATGAATATTGACAAACAAAGAATTCGCTGGGAAAAAGACGGTGTAAAGCAAGAAATTAAGCTAGAGCCAAATAAAGTGTATATGCAACCGCACGGTTATAAAATTGAGATGATGAAGCACCCAGGCGCACCGTCTTGGCGTTTAGTGGGCACAGAAGCAGAAGGTATTTTCTGCCACAAACCCTGCACCGTCTCAGGTGGCGGTAAATCGGAAATATCAAAGTCAATTAATGATGCCGTGATTTATGGTGATATTCATGTGCAGGACTTTGAAGATGATATGAATCAGGTGGATGCTATTTTTAATAAGGATTATAGCAGTCGTTTAAAAGCAGAATTTGCCAACGAAGACCGAGACCCTACGCGAAAACCCCTCAGTCCTCAACGTAGCTTAGGTTCAGTGATTCGCTTATTAACCCCCTCAAAAAGTAATACCGATGAATATAATGATTGGTTAGAAACCATACCACCACATATATTATCGCAAGTCTTTGTGATTAAACGTATGTATATTTTAGATGCAGGTGATGGTGGTGATGGACGTAATTGGCGTGAGCATTTTTCGGTTGATATTATCAATGGCGAGCAAGGACACGCATTAAAATATACAGGGCGTAATTTAGTTGCCTCTTATCTGCGTATCGGCTTGGATGATAAAGGGGTGTGGCATACCTACAAAGTCCGTCAAGATTTTATTGCCACAGAAAAAGTGCAAATGGAAGATGATATTAGTGCTTCTGTTGTGGTCAGTGCAAAATCACTCCCCAATGTGTCGCCAAAATCATCGAATCCTAGTGTTAAATTAGTTAAAAACTGCGAATATCGTTTATTCCAACGTCCTGATGAAGCCATTCATCGTGGCTATGATACTCAGACTGAAATTGATATGGCGCAACCCAATAACTTTATTGCCAATTATGAGCCATTGATTGGCGATAAATTAGCAGCAATTGTTGAAGATGTCGTCGAGTTTCAAAAATATACCGATCCGATGCGTAACTTACTGCAAGCCGTTTACGATAAGGGTGATCAATACGTCGTCTCATCTGCTGACCCACGCATGATGCCCGATGGCCCTAGCCAAAATCCACGTTACTTACAAGTTCGTCCCGATTTAAGTCAGCCAATGCGAACCTATGTGGCAGAAATGGGTGCAAGATTACAACGTAAAGTGAAGACGGGAGAGGCGTTAATCACGCCTGTTAATGCGGTGCTAACAGGGCGACGTAATAACCCTGCGGCAGAGGGCGTTCGTCCCTTAGCCGTGTTTAACCCGATACACTACCAAGAACTTCCAGAACTCTTTATGGACTTTATTTGTAGCGTAACAGGAAAATCTCCCTCCACCACAGGAGCAGGTAGCGAGGGCGCATTAACCAAAGGACCATTCAACGCCTTGCGTGCAACCCCCGACCTAAACAACGCCTTGGTGTCCTTTATTATCACAGGCTATGCAGGTTTCTCCAGTGCGGCAGGTTATATTGGGCAAGACCTGCGTGTTGACCATGATATCAGTCTGTTAATTCCTGAAATATGGGCACGTTTAAATGAAGACGAGCGTGACCCTAAAAAGATGATCGAACAGGGCTATTTAGAAAAGCTGGATAATTTTGATTATAACGGTCAACGCGTCAAAGCCAGTCGTTTAGGCTATCGCATCACCGAACGCTTTATCTCTGCATTTTTAGGGAAAATTTTTAATAATCCATCGGTTGTTTTCGATGAAAAAATCCTAAAACCAGAAACCCAAAATATGGATACCTTCGTCGATGGCATCGCTAATATTGTCGATGCACAAAGAGTCGTCGCACAACGCTACCTTGATGACGGCAGTATCGAAGATGCTTGTCCGCCACTGAAAGCCATCCTCTACATTATGGCAACAGGCGAATACAAAGGTCACACCATTCAGCACAAAGAAGTACGTGAATTATTTGACCGTGACAATATGCTGAAGTCAGACTGGTATAAAGAACGCCTAAAGACTAAACAGCAACGTGATATAAAATTATGGGAAAAGAACTGTAAGAACTTAGCCACCTTCTTAGAACTTGATGGACATGACGATATTATCGATTCATTAAAGATTAAAGAACGTCTACAACGCGCAAAAGAACAACTAGAAATTGTCAGCCAAGACAGTTATTTAGATAGCCTAGAAGGTACGATAGGAGCAGATACACTCGCTCCTTGCGCTAATATGTAGATTGTAGAGACAAGGCATGCCTTGTCTCTACGGTAGTTTTCTACTCCGTATTCCTGCCACTATCGTATATTATTCAATCCTGAGTCATTAGGTTCAAATAACACCAAAAAAGGGTTGTATCTTTACTGTGTCACCTTCGTCTACTCCTGTTGAATCTTCTGACAATATAATAAAACAATTAGCGATACTCATGGATGTGAGTATGCCTGAGCCTTGTTTTCCTGTCCGTTTTACGGTGATTTCTCCATCGCTTGTTTGTTTGAAAATTCCGCGCTGAAATTCTGTTCGTCCTGCTCGTTTGTAGAGTTTGCTGGTGGAAGTTGCTTGCAAGGTTAAGGGTGTTTTTATGTTTCCGCTGGATAGATAGTGGATTGCGGGTTGCAAAAACTGGAGGAAAGTCACCATCACTGCCACAGGATTTCCTGGTAAACCAAAAAACCATGTGTTTTCTGATGATTGATGAAGAGAGCCAAACGTGAGTGGTCTACCGGGTTTCATAGCCACTTTCCAGAAATAGGTTTCGCCAAGTTCTTTGAGTGTTGGCTTAATGTAGTCTGCATCACCGACGGAAACACCGCCTGATGTAATCACAATATCTGCCATTTGCGATGCGGATTTAAATGCTTCTCGCATAGCCTCGGGCGTGTCACGTACAAGCCCCATATCTAACACTTCAACATCTAGTTGTGTGAGCATACCGTACAGAGTGTAGCGATTACTGTCGTATATTTCGCCTTCTTGAAGTTTTTCACCAATAGAGCGTAATTCATCGCCAGTGGAGAAGAATGCAATGCGAGGACGACGATAAACGTACAGCTCGCCAATGCCTAGAGATGCAAGTATGCCGAGATCAGCTGCACTTATTTGTCTGCCTTTGGATAAAACCAAACAATCTTTTGCAATATCTTCACCCGCTTGGCGTACATTTTGACCTGTGGTGTGTTCGGGTTGAAGCTGGATTGTATGCTCATCAATAAGCGCTACCTGCTCTTGCATGATCACCGTATCTGTACCTGCTGGCATAACGCCACCTGTCATAATACGAATCACTTTTCCTTTTTGATAGTTTGCAGATGATGGTTTTCCTGCATAGGAAGTGCCTATTATTTCATAGCGCTGTGGTGAATCAGTCGGTAGATCGTCTCCTGCAATCGCATAGCCGTCCATAGCTGAATTTATATGAGAGGGCACATTAATTGGAGAATAAATATCTTCTGCTAAGATGCGATTGAAGCAACTGCGTAGCGTTAACTTCTCCATGCCCGTGATGGGGCTGATTTTTTCGAATATTCTTTTTCTAGCGTCGTCAACGCTAATCGCATCAACCTCAAAAGAATCCGCACAGCTGGTTTGTCTTTCCATTATTTTTAGGCTCTCTTATGTTGATTCTTTCCAAGAATCATTTCTTCAATATAGTTTGCAATTTGTTGTGGCTTATTTAGATCGAGCGCTATGGGGGAGTTTAGATCATCCAACTTATGGTCGATTGCTATGGCAATAATATTTTTATCATGAGGATAAAGATAGGGCTTGTTGAGGGCTACACGATGTAACTCGATCTTTGGTAATGCGGCTAATTTAAAACCTTCCACTAAAATCAAATCTAAATTTTTAAGGTGAAGATGTTCAAGTGCATCCTCTAAGCTTGGTTCGTTAGTATTATCGGGGTATTCAACAATAATAGCCGTACGTTTTTTTGAAGAAACAACAATTTCTGTTGCACCTGATTTACGTAGCTCGTAACTATCTTTATTAGGATGGTCAATATCAAAATTGTGATGAGCATGTTTAACCACACCGATACGAATCCCTTTAGACTTTAATAAGGGTATCAGTTTACAAAGTAGTGTCGTTTTACCTGTACCGCTGTATGCGGCAAAGCCTAATAATGGAATTGGAAATTCAATCATTGTTATCCTCATGGATTCAGCTTAGTTGCTCTTTTTTATTGATATTAAAAAAAGAATCGGGCTGATCAGAAAAATCAACTTTTATAAGATTATGTTGCTGATACCAGCGATCAATTTTACGATCATTACTTGCTAAGAATTTTTCTAAACTATTGATCAACGTAATGGGTATTAGCGCATGTACCGCTTGTAGCCATTCACCATCGTGAGCGACGGCAATACAATTAGAAGCATCTTCTCCATAGGGTGCTAATGCTGAAGACAGTCGTGCAACAAGATCACGGGGAGGGGTAGGTCCGTCACAGGGTAGTGTCATTATATAATCGGTTTTCACGATTTTCATGGCGGTTGCAAAACCAGCAAGAGGACCTTGAAAGTCACTCATTTCATCACTCATTATTTCATAACCATACTTAGCATAAGCATGATGATTGCGGTTAGCATTGATGATGATATTGCCAACTTGAGGCTGTATACGTTCGATAACATGCTCGATAAGTGGTTTGCCTTTATAAACAACTAAGCCCTTGTCTTGACCTTGCAGACGACGACCTTTTCCGCCCGCGAGAATGACGGCGCTGATATTACTCTTATCTATCTTCATGCTTGCCTTTTAGAGCTATGTGGAAAGAGCGAGATATTATTAGTTTTATCTCCAATTTCAAAAATATGACCATTTTCAAGTAATAATTGTTTATCCATCGTTTGATGGAAGTGTTTTACATCATGGCTGGCGATAAGTAATGCGGTACCGCGTTCTTTAAATTTCAATAATAATGCTTCAGTTGCCTGACGAGATGCTTTATCCATATTGGCAGTAGGTTCATCGAGCAATAGAACAGAGGGTTGTTTTAACCATGCCTGAGCGAGTGCTACACGCTGTCTTTCACCACCTGATAAACATTTGGCGGAGGTATCTGCACGATGTTCTAAATTCGCCCACTTTAAAGCACGAGTGATTTGATTGACTGAATGTGAACTAAATTTTTTGCCGTTAAGTGCATATTCAAGATTACGCGTAACACTGCCATCGAACATATAAGGTTCTTGGTATAAATACATAACTTGCTGACGAATAAGCTTGTTGGCTTTCTTCCAAGAGAGTGACTTCGATCCTGTCGTAATTGTCGCACAATCTGGCTTGAGAATTCCTGCAATAATACGTAGTAAGGTAGATTTTCCTGAGCCATTACTCCCTGTGAGCAGAACACACTGACCTCCTTTCAGTACGATATTAGCATCATTAAATATTACTTTTGCTTGGCTCTTTTTAATAAAAAATCCACAACGCTTTTTACAATAGCTTTTATTAATATGACTAAATTGAATGTGCATAAAGGGTTTATTCGTTAGCATTTTAGTCATTGGAGATTTTTCCTCTTCCTTGCATATATTGAAGACTCATGGTTAAGAAAAAAGCCATTGAAACAAGAATAATACCCAGAGCAATACCTTGGGCAAACTCACCTTTGCTCGTCTCCATCGCAATGGCTGTGGGAATGTTTCGGGTGCTGTTTAAAATATTCCCACCGAGCATCATAGATGCCCCAACTTCGGCAATGATACGTCCATAGGCGGCTAATAAAGCCCCAAATAAACCAAATCGTACTTCACGCATGATAATAAAAAATGCACTTAGTGGATTCTTAGCTAGCGTTCTTGCGGTATCCCATGCACGAATCTCTGCGGACTGGAATGCTGTATGGCTCATGGCAACTAAAATAGGAAAGCTTAATGCGATTTGCCCCAGTACCATAGCGGTTTGGCTGAATAGTAGCTTCCACTCACCTAAAGGCCCTTGGCGAGACAATACAATATAAAGTGTTAAACCTACGACAACGGCAGGTACGGCTAATAAGCTATTGAATATTGAAATGAATATACGCCGACCAGGGAAGTTTGCATAAGCAAGGGTAAAGCCGAGCAATATTGCAGGAATCATTGCAATAAGGATTGCAGTTGTGGAGATACGAAAGGATATACCAATAATGCTCCACAACTCAGCATCGCCACTAAATAGTAGCGAGATTGCCTCTAGGGTAGTCGTTAGTAGTGACCCCATCAATGCGTTGTTTTATTTTTAGCGATGGATACCGCATTAGGTGTGAATAAGACCTTTCCAGAGATTTTAAATTGTCCAATTAAGCTCTGTCCTTTTGTCGATGTTATCCAATTCATGAGTGCATAAGCTCCTGCTGTATTTAAATCGGGATATTTTTTAGAGCTAACTGCAATAATTCCATAAGGATTAAATAAAAGAGGATCTCCTTCAAAGGTAATTTTTAGTGGCGAGTTATTTTTATATGATAACCAAGTGCCACGATCCGTTAAGGTGTAAGCATCCATTTCCGCCGCCATTTGTAAAACTTTCCCCATCCCTTGACCTGCTTCACGATACCAGTTTTTACCAGAGCGTTTTATATTGATATTGGCTGCTTTCCATAAGCTTAATTCTTTTTTATGCGTGCCAGAGTCATCGCCTCTGGAAATAAAAAGGTTTTTTGATGATGAAATTTTTGCGAGTGCTGCAAATACATTTTTAGAATCTAAGAGCTTTGCAGGGTCATTTTGAGGTCCAACAATAACAAAATCATTGTACATTACGTCATATCGTTTCTCACCATTGCCATCTGCCATAAATTTTTTTTCGGCTTGTTTTGCATGTACTAGCAATACATCTACATCACCATCGCGCCCCATGCGTAAAGCCTTACCCGTGCCAACAGCAATAGTGTGTACCTTATAACCCGTATCTTTTTCAAATTCAGGCAATATAGCTTCCAACAAACCAGAATTTTCTGTGCTTGTTGTAGTTGCGAGATTGATTATTTTATTATCATTTTCTGATTTAGAAAAAGTAGGGTTGATGGCTAAAAGTAGTAATAAAAATATTGAAGAAAGGAATAAAAAAGTTTTGCTCATTATGGGACTCTTTAATCAAGTTTAATAAAATTTTGCAAGCATCCTATAGTCTTTCATGTATTAAATTTCCATACCCTTCGACTCCGCTCAGGGTGCGGATAGTTTACTATTGTTTAGCCTGTCCTCATGTAGCTGGGAGTAGAAATAAGACTA
>QOAQ01000132.1 GCA_003972955.1 Aquificaceae bacterium | reverse complement strand
ATTGTAGACATGGAAAAATTATGGTGCATATTGAAGCGATTGGGGTCTAGTAAGGGAACGGTTGTTGACATATTATTACCGGTAATCATTGCTCCCGTATTTTGATCCGGTACCTGGGATTTAAGCTGGCCCCAGAGACCCCCGCCTAGAATGTAAAAAATAATGATGCAGTTATGTAGAATTCTCATATTAGTAATTTAATAATAAAATTGTTAATTGCTCTTTCTTATAGACACCCGAAATTTCGGGTGAATCAGTAATAACTTGCAATGTTGTAATTTGTTTAGTTGCGGTGCCGCGTTTCATGATCAGGAGGTTAATTTACGTAGGATTCGATGATGCCACCACCTAGGCAAACTTCACCATCGTATAAAACCGTATAATTACCCTCAGGAATTGTCCCCGCAGGAAGCCAGTGAATTAAATTTGTACCTGCAACACCACCGTTAAGATTACGTGGCCAGCCATCGTTATCATAAGCAATATTACCTGTTGTGAGTTGTCGAGACTCATTAAAAGGTAAGGCTTGTTTAAAGAGATTAATAAAAGGTACGCTGGAATCAACTTGCATGACTTCATTAGTATTTATGCCTAACAATGGTTTTCCACCAGCATAAAGATGAGAACTAGCAAGGAAAGTAGACAGAAAAACAGTCATTGAAAGAGTGCTAGGGCGTAAAATAAAGCGCCTAAAGAAGTTAAGTTTCATTCGTCTCTCGGTGTTTGTTAAGAAAGTTTGAGGTAGCTGTAGCAACAGAGTGATATTTTGTAAGGGCTCTTTGCGATATTCAGCCTGTGGATATGTCCCCACAATTAAATATTATAAGCCGTGCAGTTTAACGTAAAATTATTTGATTTGTATGAGTTTAGCGTCTTTTTGTTTATTAAAAGAACTTGTCTTATAATGAGAGACAAATATTATTTCCTAGTAATTTGGAGTTAACTTATGAAAAAGATGGCATTGCTAGGTTTACTTTTTGGTGCTTCACTCATTGATATTGCTATCGCAAGACCTGCCCCCATATCTGTTTTTTCGCTAAATAATACGCTCCCAAGAATGCAACTTTCGGGGTTGCACGATGAATATTTATTAAAAATGATACCAAGTCGTTGGCTTAAGAACCAAAGCGGTATTCGTAAAAAACGCAATGCTTTTGCAGTCGCTTATAAATTACGAAAAAATGGGCAACTTCAATATATGTGGAATGGGGTAGGCATATATCCCACGATAAGATCAAGAGGGATTACAGATTCCTCGCGTATATTATTCTCTAATAATGGTCGTTATGTGGTTAAAATTAAAAAGGTTGCAGAGATTTCGACCAAAGATGTGGTGATTTTGTACCGCGACGGAAAAGTCATGCGTCGTTATGCCTTAAATGACTTTACTTCTAAAAAAGTCCCCATGAAACGATATTACTTGGGACCACGTCGTTCTCGTTCTATTTTATTACCTTGGCAAAAGGAAGAGGCATGGCTATCAGGGAGTGGCTATGACCCCTATTGGCTTCATTTTACTTTATTTGATGGCGTAAAGTGGATGATTAACCTTCATACTGGTCGTGCGTTGAAAGCTTTATAATAAAAAAGCCTTTTTTTAGTTCAGAGGCTTTCATCGTAATGATATGCCTACCCGCTACTTTTTCTTGCGACTCTTTAAAGAAGACATATGAGGGTTTTTACGTTTTTGACGATATTCTTGTGACTTAGAGATACGCGCACGCTTCTTTGGTGCTTCAAAAGGATTATCCCCCGTCTTAAATTCTATACGAACTTGTGTTCCTTTAAGCTGTAACACTTCGCGAAAATAATTCATCAAATAGCGTTTATAGCTATTGGCAATACGTTTGGTTTGATTGCCATGAATGATAATAGTGAAAGGGTTACTTCCCCCCTGATGTGCATAGCGTAATTTTATACGATGCCCACTACTAATTGGTAATTGATGCGTTTGTACCGCTGTTTGCAGTATTTTAGTCATCCGCGAAGTGGAGACTTTAATCATTGCAGACTCATACGCTTCATGGACAGATTCAAATAAGTGCCCAACTCCTGTACCGTGCAAGGCAGAGATAAAATGTTGGTCAGCAAAATCAAGGAACGGCAACTTTACTTCTAGTTTTACTTTGATTTGATCGCGTGCGTAACTATCCAGACCATCCCATTTATTAATTGCTAAGACTAAAGAGCGACCTGCATCAATAATCAGCCCGAGTAAATGTGCATCTTGCTCAGTGATACTTTCGTGAGCATCGAGTAGCATAATGACGACATGGGCCTTTTCGATTGCATCAAGTGTTTTAATAATGCTGAATTTTTCGATTGCCTCATTCACCTTACTTCTACGACGTACTCCTGCGGTATCAATAAGGGTGTATTTTTGTCCTTCGCGTTCAAAAGGGACAAAAATACTATCGCGGGTTGTACCTGGCTTATCAAAGGCAATAACACGCTCTTCACCCATTAAACGATTGATTAATGTTGATTTTCCTACATTAGGGCGACCAATAAAGGCAATGCGGATAGTATCGCCATACGTTTCATCAAATGCTTCTTCCTCTTCACCATCATCAGGATAATCATTTAATAAGGCTGTTAGCATTTTTGTAACACCACGACCTTGTGCTGCTGCAATAGGGAAAACATCGGCAAAACCAAGCGCATAAAATTCGGCACAGGCTTGTTCGGGGTCAACAGAATCAATCTTATTAACTAACAAGTAAACCTTTTTACCTTCACGACGTAAGCGATCGGACACTAAGTGATCTGCGGCAGTTAGCCCTTCACGACCATCAACAAGAAACAAAACCACATCCGATTCATCAACCGCCATCCACGTTTGTGCCGCCATGTACTCATCAATACCGACATCATCACCGCTTAAACCACCCGTATCAATAACGAGATAATCACGCTCACCAACAACACCCGTACCGTACTTACGGTCACGTGTTAAGCCAGGAAAGTCGGCAACTAAGGCATCACGAGATTTTGTTAAACGATTAAAAAGTGTTGATTTGCCGACATTCGGACGACCAACTAATGCAAATACAGGTTTCATAGGGGTATCTTGATTGGGAGTTAATTTATTCTGAAGACAGAAAGAGAGGAGGATAACAAATTTAGAGGCGGGCTTGGGAATAATATTCAAGGTGTGTTTATGTATAAACACTCAAACCTAGGTTTTACCTGTTAGGAATAGCGGGATATGCTAATGTCTAGGAATTAAAAAAGAGCTCGTGAGTATTGCTATAGATGGGTTTTGGGAGGTTTTTAAATGCCGTGGTATTTAGTCATGGTCGGGATGAAAGGATTCGAACCTTCGACCCCCACAACCCCATTGTGGTGCGCTACCAGGCTGCGCTACATCCCGACTGAGGGCGAAGGATAACGTATTGTGCTTTGAATATAAAGGAAATAGTTGTATTTATTCTTAGCCAAAAAAAAGACCACATTGAGTGGTCTTTAGAGGAGAAAGAATTTTGTTGAGTTTGGTTGCTATGTATTCGACCTCTACTATAGGAGGTCATGTACTTAGTAACTAATTGACGGGTTTCTCGTTTATGCTTTTGACGTTTTGCTGTGCGAGATTTTTTATGTACTCCGCCTCGGCGCATTAAGGGATTATTCGCGATAGGGTTACCTCTGCGATTTAATCTTAGGGTATTTCTATTTTGTTCGGGCATAATTTTTTTCCTTAGGACTTCGAATTAAATACCTAGAGGAAGATAACGCAGAATTTTTGTTTCAGGTTGGATGATCTCAAGAGGCGCATAGTTATTCTACGCAACGATTTGAGATCATTCAAGCTGGGACAAAAAAGCAAGTTAAGTTCTTCTAGTTATTTAGTTTGGAGTCCTTAATTGTTTGTGTTGGTAGAGATAAGGCTTGCCTCATCTCTACACGGTTTACACGGTATTTCTAAGCGACTTTTGGTAGCATAAACCACTCTGGCTTTTTCACTGCTTTTAATCGTTTATGTACATATTTATCACGCATTAAAAACTCAGGGCCGTTATTGGTTTTTTGAAATGCAAAACGTGTGGGTAGTTTTGTATACAAAGAACGCGGTGGTTTGTCGTAGGTAATATGTTTTAGTACTGCACCTGTTTCAAAGCTGTGATAATAAATAGTATCAATGCCTAAATCATGACGGATAAAATCAATGGCTGCTGCTAACATTGCTTCTTCCCATACTTTTGCATAGGGTGCTAAAATGACGTTAGCATAGGTTTCTAGCTGCTCATCGGTATATTCACCATACCATTCATAACCTTCTGTAACGGCTTCACGCACTTCACGAATCCAGTCACATTGAATTTCTTCAATTAGCACTTCGTTGGTATTAAAGTCTAGGTCAAGACGTACCCATGCTAAGGTTTCACGCTCTCCTTCATCAAGTGAAGGGTGTCCATCCATATTAAAACCATGTAAATCATCTGGTGTGATGAGTCTTTTGTACTGTTCAGTATGATCGGTTGCCATATTGAGCTGTAAAACAAGGTGATACCCTTTGCGACTCATCTGATTCCACTTCCAATCTACTTTACCTTCTCCCCATTGCGATAGGGAAGTAACGAAAGCAAGGGGCTTTTCGTCCCAAACCATTTCTAATTGGTCGGCGGTGAGAATGCCATTGCCTGCGAATCCTAATGCTTTTTTTACGGCTGCTTTATGTAAAAGCTTTGCATAAGGAGACTGGCGTAAGGTGTTAATTGGCATTGCTTTATTGCCAATGTAATCTTTTAGTAGCATTAATGCGTAACGGTCACGAAAATAATAAAAGACTTTACGGTCACCTGACAGGCAGTCGATAATTTCTGTTAGCTCTTGTAACTCCATAATAATAAATCTCTTTTGATTGTTTCAGTCGGTATAGGAATTGCCTCTCGTTGTTTCGAGATTGTCCTAAACCAGCGCCCATTAGCGGGGCTTATCAAACTTTCATTTTTTTGTCTTTTTATCATGGTGTTTCTCCTTTATGACATTTCTGTCTATTGTGTTTTACAAGTATTAGTACTCCATCAGTATTGTTTTGATGGAGTACTAGCCTTTGACGCAGACAACTTGTTTTAAAGTATGTACAACTTCAACAAGGTCATGTTGATCCTTCATTACTTGGTCTATATCTTTGTAAGCAGAGGGTATTTCATCAACGACACCTTTGTCTTTTCGACATTCGACGCCTTGTGTTAAGGTTTCTAAATCAAAGCGATTAAACTGTCGTTTAGCAGCGGTACGGCTCATTTTTCGCCCTGCACCATGCGAGCAAGAACAGAACGATGCTTTTGTGCCTTTGCCTCTGACAATAAAAGACTTTGCACCCATACTGCCGGGGATAATGCCTAACTCATCCACTTGTGCGCTTATTGCTCCTTTGCGAGTGATAAATACATTTTCGCCATAGTGTGTTTCTTTTTGCACGTAGTTATGATGACAGTTGATGGCTTCTTTGGTTGCAATAAAAGGTGGTAATTCTGCTTGGAGCGATTTAACCACTAGTCGCATCATTTCGCGTCGATTAATCATCGCGTAATCTTGCGCCCAGTTTACTGCTTCAACGTAGTCATCAAAATGTTGTGCGCCATCAGTAAAATAAGCGAGGTCTTTATCGGGTAAGTGTCCTAATTGATTACCCATATCTTTCTTCGCTAGGTTGATAAAATAGCGTCCGATGGCATTGCCAATACCTCGGCTACCAGAGTGCAGCATAATCCACACATCATCATTTTCATCTATACATAATTCGATAAAGTGATTGCCACCACCTAATGTGCCTAACTGACGACCCCATGTGTGGTGAAAATTACGCACCATTTTGGTTAATCCTGAGTGTTTATCCAGTATTAATTGCAAGGGCTTATCCATTGCTTTTAAGGTTGATGCTTTTACTTTATCGCGCTCATGCATATTAAAACCAACAGGAACAGCAGCTTCGATAGCTGTGCGAGAGCGGCGTAAACTATCGGGTAAATCACTGGCTTTCAGTGAGATTCTTACCGCGTTCATACCACAACCAATATCAACACCCACAGCGGCGGGGATAATCGCATCTTTAGTTGGAATAACAGATCCAACGGTCGCGCCTTTGCCGAGGTGTACGTCAGGCATGGCAGCAATGTGATGATGAATAAAAGGCAGTTGAGAAATATTACTCAACTGCGTGAGAGACCCACTATCCACGTCATTTGTGAAGATTTTTATGGGTACTTTGCCTTTGTTTAAGGTCATTTGAATGGGCATAACATTTACCTAAATTCTTATTATTGATAACTACAATTTAGCTATACTTTTTCTTCAGGTATAAAAAAACCCTGAAGGCGAGCGCCATTCAGGGTTTTTATCCACGCAGAGAACTGCATGTAAACTTTGCTGAGTGACGCGATGTCTCCCAGCAAATGCTAGGAGATTTAGCTTATGAGTCTGCTTTGATAATTAAACATTTAAATCTCCTATTAAAAATAATGTGGCTAAATATCTTGGCTAAAAATAAGGTCAAGAAATAAGCTGTTTTTGAAAAGTTGATGAATTATGCCGATATAAATTAACACTTGTCAAGAATTTTTTATTGGCATTGAAAAAGCTTAAAAGATCAACAAATATTGGACTACTTTAAGTCATTTTTAGCAAGCAAAATTAACGCCATTTACCTGCCGTTAAACTTGCACCTATGACTTTATAACGAACCGTTTTAGTCCCTTCCCAACCTTGTTCAAGAATACCCGCTAACAGCGCGATACGATTAGGATTATTGCCTCTTAAATAACCCATAATATGCACCTGAGTTTTACTGCCAACTTCATCGGAAGCTCGCTTTTTAAAGTGTTCATTGGCTATTTTTTTAATGCCTTTTTTCGATGATTTTAAAAGCACTTTATAGCCAGATAATACTGGCGATTTTGCCGCTTTTACTACCTTAACTTTATAACTCAAGGTGTCTTTTTTTAATAAAATAGGTGCATGTTGTAATGAAAAATCTGAACTTAGGCTGATGTTATATTTATCGAATGCCGCCAAAATAGCTTTTTTATGTGCATCCCAACGGTTGATATTTTTTGCTAAATTAGATGGTTTTTCTGAGGGTGTTTTCCAGATTATTTTATCGCTCACAAGGTCCTGGATGAAAACATCAAAAGTAGATTTGTCAGTTGCCCCAACGGTTAAATATTGACTTGCATAGGCAAATATATTCCCATTTTTAGACCACCCTAAGGGATAAAATCCTTCTGCCGTAAATGAATTTGAATCAGTAACATTCCGCCCAAACTTTTTTTCAAGTTGAGAATTTAAAGCGAGCGCACTAAAAGGATATTCAGGCATTGCAGGAGTAGGGGGCTTTTCAGGAATAGCAAGCGCGAGTGTATCCTCATCATTCTTGCTTGGCTCTAGCTCTTTTGGTGCATTTGCTGTCGTTGGTATTGTGATAGCGGGTAATGTTGGATGAGTTAGAGTGACAGAAGTTTCTTCTTTATCATTACAGGCAGTGATTGTGACAATAAATAAGCTCAAAAGTGATGCGTTAGTTACTGTTTTTAATGTTGATTTTCTTTGTTTAGCTTGACTCATCCTAAAAAAAATTCCTTTTTTGATTAGTGTATTGAGTTTTAAAGTTTAGACCAATAATGCTATTAATGCTTTAGCAGCATTTGATAAAGTTCGTTCTCGATGTTCAACAATGCCTAATTCACGGTGCATTTTTAGACCATCAACGTTAACTTCTACCACATTATCATCCAACATAGTACGGGGTAAGGCGCTCCAACCTAGGCCTATTGAGACCATCATGTGGATAGTTTCAAGGTAGTTGGTTTCTAATACTATTTTTAATGCGCCTTGTTTACGAATAATCGGCTCTTCTATAATCGTGCGGGTATACGTGCCAACCGCAGGGAGAATCGCGCTGTGTTCGGCTAAAATATCTAAGGTGACGTTTTTTTGTTTGGCAAGCGCATGAGTGGGTGAAACGGTAATCACTAAAGAATCATCCCATAAAGGGGTTAGTTTTAAATTTTTGGATGATTTTAAGGGTAGGGTGACGACGGCTAACTCATAATTGCCATGCTCTATTTCTTGGCAGGCAGCTTCAGAGTCCATAAAGGCAATATCGAATTGTACTTGAGTATATTGTTGCGCGTACTGTTTGAGGGTCTTAGGTAAGCGTCTTAATCCTATATGATGCGAGGTGACAAGTGATAAATGACCGCTGATTTCACCACTTAGATCATCAATCACTTGGTGCGTTTCATAGATATTTTGTTTGATACGTTGGGCAATAGGGTAAAGCGCTTTACCAGCTTCATTAAGAATGATTTTACGTCCGATACGATCAAACAGTGGTTGACCAACATCTTGCTCCAACAAAGCGATACGTTTACTAACCGCAGGTTGGGTAATATAAAGAATATCAGCCGCGCGAGAAAAAGAGTTTTTATCAGCAACGGCTAAAAAGGCAATGTAGTTTTTTAAATCCATAGAAGTGGGATTCTTGATATAACTGATGTTATGTAGTGGTGATTTTTCACTTTTACTGCAAGGTTTTCGTAGCCGACTAAGCTTTTGTTGATATGCGAAGCGTCTTAACGGCTACGAGTTCATTTCTTTTGCGTCGCCAGTCGATCCGAACCAAAGAAAAGGCGACCCAGCTACCCGCTTTCTCCTGCGCTTCACAAGTAAAAATGGGCAGGGCAAAAACTCGCTACGCTCAAACAGCTTGCCCTACTGAT
>QOAQ01000151.1 GCA_003972955.1 Aquificaceae bacterium | reverse complement strand
GATGTACGTCATCCGCATACACGTAAACAGTTAGCTTTTGCCGATGTGATTTTTGCTGATATGGAGATTTCTCCTAAAGAACTGATGTTACGCACTCTTTAGTTTTAGCAAATGTAGGTCGGGTTAGCTTGTCGAGCGTAGCGAGATAATGTAACCCGACAACTCTATTGATAGAACAAAATATCACATCATAATTTGCAAGATTTTTGTCGGGTTACGTTTTTTTGCAAGCAAAAAAATCTAACCCGACCTACAGGTTATAAACACAATTTTCGATCAATTATAAATCACAAAGGATCGTACTGCGTAACATCAGTTAAATAGAATAACTATTCGCCTCAAATTGATGAAAAATCTAGCTCAAATCAGCTTTCCCTCGCTACGACTCATATTCTCGGACAAGCTCCTAGGAGGCTGTCCGAGAACTAAAGATTTTTAGATTTTTTCTATATATTGCTATTTAACATCAATAAAAACACAATATATGGTATGAAAAAATCAATCATGCTAGTTCTCGGGCAAGCTCCTAGAAAGTATAGCCCTATCTTAATGAGCAGTGTAGTGTAAAAATATTGTATCTGCAGACTATTGAGCGTGTAGTATTTGCTCATGTTTTTTATAGAAACGCACCATCTGTTTCTAATTACTATTGGTCGTATCATCTCTAAACTTTTTTCGTTATTATTGCTACCGTTTTTGTCCCTGCGTATTGGTGATTAATGTCTTTGATAAGGCGTTATAGATTATATTATTGATACTACTTTTAAAAACTAAACTAAGAACTAATTTATGCAAAAATTTGAAATTGAGGGCGGTATACCACTAGAAGGGGAAGTGGTTATTTCGGGTGCTAAAAATGCGGTGTTACCGTTACAAGCAGCGGCATTATTGGCAAATGGAGAAATGACGATTCGTAATGTACCACGTTTAAAAGATGTGGCAACGATGGCTTCTTTATTAGAGGGTATGGGGGTTACTACCTCAATAGATGAAGACAATAATATAACAACTGATACAGCAACACTACACACGCAATGTGCTCCCTATGAGCTAGTACGCACCATGCGTGCTTCCATTTTAGTATTAGGGCCTTTATTAGCCCGTTTTGGTGAGGCGGAAGTATCTTTACCCGGTGGTTGTGCTATTGGTAGTCGTCCTGTGAATATTCACCTGACAGGATTAGAGGCAATGGGGGCTGAGATCACCGTTGCAGAAGGTTACATTCGCGCTAAAGCAAAGCGTTTAAAAGGTGCGGTGATTGTAATGGAGACAATCACCGTCACAGGTACAGAAAATTTATTGATGGCCGCTGTATTAGCAGAAGGTATCACACATTTAGAAAATGCAGCACGAGAGCCAGAGGTTGTTGACTTGGCAAACTGCCTAATTGAAATGGGTGCAAAAATAACAGGGGCGGGTACAAATACAATTATCGTTGAAGGTGTTGAGAGTTTAAACGGTATTGATTACTCTGTCTTACCCGATCGTATTGAGACAGGCACTTACCTTGCCGCAGCAGCCATCACAGGTGGGCATATTAAATGTATTAATGCCGCACCAAACACGCTAGATGCTGTATTGCAAAAATTTAAGGATGCAGGTGCGCAAATAGAAACAGGTGATGACTGGATTGACTTAGATATGCGTGGTCGCACTTTAAAATCGGTTGATATTAAAACAGAAGCACATCCTGGCTTTCCAACAGATATGCAAGCCCAATTTATGGCGATGAACACGCTATCACAGGGCATAGGGGTAGTCGTAGAGAACATCTTTGAAAACCGCATGATGCACGTTGCTGAGTTAATGCGAATGGGCGCAAATATTCGTTTAGAAGGCAATACTGCCATCGTTGCAGGTATGCCATCTTTACGTGGTGCGCCTGTTATGGCAACCGATTTGCGTGCATCAGCCTGTTTGATATTAGCAGGCTTAGCAGCTAAAGGTATGACGATGGTTGACCGTATTTATCATACCGACCGTGGTTATGAAAAAATTGAAGAAAAACTGACAGCAGTAGGTGCGCGCATTAAACGTGTGTAAATGTATCGCATCATAAATAGTAAAACTAGAGACGGTTCAATGAACGAACAAAGAACAGACGGAATTACCATTGCTCTATCAAAGGGTCGTATTTTTGAAGAGACGATGCCGCTACTAAAAGCAGCAGGTATAGAAGCAATCGATGACCCTGAAACAAGCCGTAAACTCATTCTCGATACCAATCGTGATGATGTAAAACTGGTTATTATCCGCGCAACAGATGTGCCAACCTATGTTCAATATGGTGCTGCAGATCTCGGTGTGACGGGTAAAGATGTCTTAATGGAGCATGGTGGTGACGGACTTTATGAGCTACTTGACCTTAATATTGCGCGTTGTAAATTGATGACGGCAGGTTTTGCGGATAAACCTTTGCCAGAAGGGCAGTTAAAAGTAGCGACCAAATTTGTAAATTGTACACGTCGCTATTTTGCCGAACAAGGCAAGCAAATAGAAGTGATTAAATTATATGGTTCGATGGAGCTTGCGCCGATAGTCGGCTTGGCGGACATTATTGTTGATGTGGTACAAACAGGTAGTACGTTAAAAGCGAATGGTTTAGTGCCATTGGAGCATATGGCAGACATTAGCTCGCGGATGATCGTGAATAAAGCATCAATGAAAATGAAGCATGAGCGACTAACAGTATTGCTCGATCAGGTAAATGAAGCGGTAGAAGCAAGACGAAATTCAGAATGAATGTATTAAGAGAGTTAAGGGGAAAGAGGAAATGACAAAACGACAGACAGATAATTTGCGTATAGTGGGCACTAATCCTGTAATAGCGCCCATTAAGTTGCACAACGATTATCCTCTCTCCGATTATGCTAGCAATATTGTGCAAGATGCACGAGATGAAGCGCATAATATTTTGCACGGAAAAGACGATCGCTTATTGGTTATTGTAGGGCCTTGCTCTATTCATGATCCAAAAGCCGCCCTCGAATATGCAGATCAATTATTAGGTTTACGTGACGAACTAAAAGATCAATTACATATTATTATGCGTGTTTATTTTGAAAAGCCACGCACCAGTGTGGGGTGGAAAGGTTTAATTAATGATCCAGATTTAGACGGTAGTTTTAATATAAACAAAGGTTTAGGTGTTGCACGTAAATTATTACTAGACCTCGCTGAAAAAGGTATGCCCTCAGCAACAGAATATTTAGATTTAATCTCCCCTCAGTATATTGCAGACATCATTGCATGGGGTGCTATTGGAGCAAGAACAACAGAAAGCCAAGGGCATAGAGAATTAGCCTCTGGTGTCTCATGTCCTATTGGTTTTAAAAATGGTACCGATGGCAATATTGGGATTGCAATTAATGCCATTGAAGCATCTTCTCAAGGTCATGGTTTTATGTCCGTCAAAAAAGAAGGTCATACCGCTATTTTTAATACCGCAGGTAATAATGACTGTCATGTTATTTTACGTGGTGGTACTGATGGACCAAATTATGATGCTACTTATGTCAATAATGCCGTTCATGAGCTACAAGAAAAAGGTTTGCCTCCTTATTTGATGGTTGATTTTAGTCATGCAAACAGCGGCGGAAAATATAAAAATCAACTCAAAGTATGTTCGGATATAGCAGGGCAAATTTCTAGTGGTAGTACCGCGATCAATGGTGTGATGATTGAAAGTCATATCAATGAAGGGAGTCAAAATGCAAAAGGCATAAAGAAAGAAGATCTAAACTACGCACAAAGTATCACCGATGCCTGTATTGGCTGGGATGATACCGAAACTGTATTGCGTGAGTTAGCACAAGCTGTTGAACAAAGAAATAAGAAGTAATTTATGAGCGATCAAGTAAAAATAGAAACATTAAATACCCAAGATGATGGCTTTTGGTCACGTCTTGATGAAATGTTAGCGTGGGATGGTGTCTCGGATGATGCAGTTTTTAACACGGTGACCGGTATTTTGAATCATGTGAAAGAAAAAGGTGATGCCGCTGTTGTTGACTATACAAATCAATTTGATCGTATGGACGTGGCAACAATGTCTGAGCTGGAAGTTTCTAAAGCGCGTATGCAAGCAGCATTAGATAGTTTGAGTGAGGAGCAACGCACCGCCTTAGAAAAAGCAGCCGCTCGTATTCGCGCCTATGCAGAACATCAAAAAATGGATTCTTGGTCGTACACCGAAGATGATGGCACGGTTCTAGGGCAACAAGTAACCCCATTAGACCGTGTTGGTTTGTATGTCCCCGGTGGTAAAGCCGCTTATCCATCCTCTGTCTTGATGAATGCAATTCCCGCCAAAGTGGCAGGTGTGCCTGAGTTAATAATGGTGGTGCCAACCCCCGCAGGTGAGGTCAATGACCTCGTCTTTGCAGCGGCAATGATCTCTGGTGTAGACCGTGTTTTTGCAATTGGTGGTGCTCAAGCCGTGGCAGCATTAGCCTATGGCACAGAAACAATTCCTCAGGTTGATAAAGTGGTTGGTCCGGGTAATATTTACGTCGCAACGGCTAAACGCATGATTTACGGTACAGTCGGCATTGATATGATCGCAGGGCCTTCCGAAATTTTAGTCATCTGTGATGGTAAAACCAATCCAGACTGGATTGCGATGGATTTATTTTCACAAGCCGAGCATGATGAAGACGCACAATCTATTTTACTGAGTCCCGATGCGGTGTTTCTCGACAAAGTGCAACAAAGCATTGATCGCTTGATAAAAGAAATGCCCCGTGCGGAGATTATCCGTCAGTCATTAGAGACGCGTGGTGCTTTGATTCAAACAAAAGATATGAATGATGCGATTAAAATAGCCAACTATATTGCGCCAGAGCATTTAGAATTGTCTGTTGAAAATGCACAAGACGTTGCCAAACAAATTCGTCATGCAGGTGCTATCTTTATGGGGCGTTATACCGCAGAGGCATTAGGTGACTATTGCGCTGGACCAAACCATGTCTTACCAACCTCACGTACGGCACGCTTCTCATCACCACTTGGGGTGTATGATTTCCAGAAAAGATCATCATTAATCGGATGTTCTGCCGATGGTGCTTCAGAGCTGGGTAAAACAGCATCAATATTAGCGCATGGCGAAGGGCTGACAGCACACGCACGCTCCGCAGAGTATAGAATAAAAGACTAGCGATCACACTTAAAGGCTTATTATATATGTCATCACTCAATAGATTAGTAGCGTATACAAACGATTTATTATCAGTAGACACCTTCAAAGACTACGGACCAAATGGTTTGCAGGTTGAAGGTAAGCACGAAATTCATCGTCTAATTAGTGGTGTTTCGGCTACGGAAGCGTTGATTGATGCCGCCATAGAGCAGGAAGCCGATGTACTTTTAGTTCATCACGGTTGGTTTTGGGATAAGGAAAATCCCTGCATCACAGGCGTTAAAAAAAGGCGGCTACAAAAGCTGATGGCGCATGATATAAGTTTATTAGCCTATCATTTGCCACTTGATGCACATCCCGTGCTTGGAAATAATGCACAACTTGGTGAGTTGTTTGGCTTTTCCAGTGAAGGTGTAATGGACTCCCAAGGTATTGGTAACTTTGGACGTTTACGTGAGTACACCAGTCTGGAAGCCTTTGGTGAAAAAATTGAAAAGGACCTAAACCGTAAGCCATTGCTTATTAGCGGTGGCGATCACGCTATTCGCAGAGTTGCGTGGTGTAGTGGTGGAGCGCAAGGCAGGATTGATAAAGCAATTGAGCTAGGGGTTGATGCCTATATTAGTGGTGAAATATCAGAGCATACCGTGCATACCGCGCGAGAATCAGGTATTCACTATATCTCAGCGGGGCATCATGCAACAGAGCGTTATGGCGTTAAGGCATTAGGCGATCATCTTGCAGCCAAGCACGGCTTGCTACATACGTTTGTGGATATTGATAATCCTGTGTAACTACTCAGTTTGTACTCTATTTTACCTGAATGGCAAATGCGGATATGAGGGATAAGATATTGGTTTCACAGTGAAATTAAAAAATCTTAGCTTCACCCATAGGTTAAGCGGGTATTTTTTAAATCACTGTGGAATCAATAGCTTGTTCATCATACTGTAGTTGCCTCACGGATTCAGGTTTTACCCAATCTCTGTGTTTTCGCCTAGCTCCCTGAGCGGAGTCGAAGGGAATGGAAATTTAATATATGAAAGACTATATTTGATATTAGCGTGACTTTAAAAGCCCATATACCTATAACAAGAATTTTATTTGTTATAAGTGTATGGGCTTTTTAGTGTAAATTATTTGTAACTGTGACCGCGCGAAGTGTCGTTGGTGTGAGTAACTTTTTTCTTACGCGGCTTATTTTTATGGAGATATAATCTTTTTATATTCTCTTTGGGATATAGTAAAAATATATATCCACTTTTTCAGGGGGGATTAAGGATTAAATCTTGACCTTAGTATTCACATAAGCGAGGATACTTGCTTTTAAGCGTTTGCTTATATGCTTAAAAAATAGGGCTAATATATTTTTAGTCTGAGCAGAAGGGATTAGATTTTTAATTGGCTAACTGATTGTTTTTGTTTTATATATTAAACATTGCTTCTCCTATATGAAATTATATGACTTGTACTTGATTTAAGTCAACAAAGCATTAGTTCCAATCCATGCAACCCTTTTTCTCAGATTTATATTGTTATCACTCGGTGTGCGAGATAATGAGAAATATCATTGTTCTTTAGTGATAGAAGATGATATTTCAACGTTTGCTCCAAGCTGAGGTGAAACCACATTTTTGTTAAATTTCGGGAGTGAGTCAGTAATGGCAAGTTCAGACGTAAATAAGGGTCGTAGGCGCTTTTTAGTAGGCGCTACCTCCGTAGTGGGTGGTTTAGGAGCAGCAGCAATTGCGACTCCTTTTATCTTGTCTTTAACACCGAGTGCAAGAGCTTTAGCGGCAGGCGCACCTGTAGAGGTGAATGTATCTAAGGTTGAAGAAGGGCAGTTATTGCGCGTTATTTGGCGTGGTAAGCCAGTATGGATCGTGCATCGTTCACAGGAAATGATAGACATGCTTCCGAGTAATGATGCGAAGTTGAAAGATCCTGATTCTGAAGTTGTGAGTCAACAACCTGATTATGCTCAAAATATACAGCGCTCAATTAAACCAGAGTATTTAGTATTAGTGGGTATCTGTACGCATCTAGGGTGTTCTCCAACCTTCCGTCCAGAGTTAGCGCCTGCTGACTTGGGTGCTGATTGGAAAGGTGGATGGTACTGTCCTTGTCATGGTTCGCGTTTTGATCTAGCGGGTCGTGTTATTAAGGGGTCTCCAGCAGGAACAAACTTGGTTGTACCTCCTTATTACTACAAATCTGACTCAACTATTTTAGTTGGCGAAAGCAAAGGAGTGGCATAATAATGAGTGGTCTAGTCAATTGGATTGATGCTCGTTTTCCTTTAACGAAAGTTTGGAATGAGCATTTGGCGGAATATTATGCGCCAAAAAACTTTAACTCTTGGTACTTTTTTGGCTCTCTAGCCATGCTAGTACTGGTGATTCAAATAGTAACTGGCATCTTTTTAACGATGCACTACAAGCCCGACACCGCACTGGCTTTTACCTCGGTTGAATACATCATGCGTGATGTGCCAGGTGGTTGGTTTATACGTTATATGCATTCCACAGGCGCTTCGATGTTCTTTATTGTCGTCTATTTGCATATGTTCCGTGGTCTAATCTACGGCTCCTTCAAAGGACCACGTGAGTTAGTCTGGTTAATTGGTATGGCAATTTACCTTGCGCTCATGGCAGAAGCCTTTATGGGATACTTATTACCATGGGGTCAAATGTCATTCTGGGGTGCTCAGGTCATTATTAACCTGTTTAACACCATCCCCTATATAGGCGATGTTGTTTCTACGACCATTCGTGGTGACTTTGTTATTTCTGATCCTACCCTAAACCGTTTCTTTGCCTTCCACGTTATTGCTGTTCCACTTATCTTAGTTGGTTTAGTGTTTGTACATATCGTTGCATTGCATGTTGTTGGTTCTAACAATCCAGACGGCGTAGAAATCAAAAAACTAAAAGATGAAAATGGCATTCCTTTAGATGGCATCAACTTCCACCCTTACTATAGTGTTAAAGACATTATGGGTGTCGTTGTCTTCTTAATGGTATTCTTTGCCATACTATTCTTCATTCCAGAAGGGGGCGGTTACTTCTTAGAGCATGCTAACTTTGAGCCTGCTAATCCATTGAAGACACCTCCACATATTGCGCCAGTATGGTATTTCACACCATTTTATACCGTACTTCGTGCTGTTCCTGATCCTTGGTATGGAACACTTGCGATGTTCTCTGCGATTGCAGTTTTATTTATCCTTCCATGGTTAGATAAGAATCCAATTAAATCTATTCGTTATAGAAATACGGCACATAAAATCAATATTGTTTTCTTTGCAGTATTCTTCTTAACCTTAGGTTATTTAGGTGTTATGCCCGTAACGGACTTTTTCCGTGAGCTAGGTACACGTGCTACACAAATTTACTTCTTGTTCTTTTTGGTAACGATGGCACATAGCAACCCTGCTAAAGCAAAATATATCTTATGGTTTATTGGTTTATTTGCACTGGTATTGTTTACAGACTGGTTGCGTTGGAACGATAGTTTCACAGGGCCACAGCGTCATTACTTCTGGGTAATGTTGGCGCTACCCGCTATTTATTTAGCATCTACTTTATTATTACCAATGTTTGTATCTCGTTGTAATGCAGAGAAGGTTGTACCTGAGAGGGTAACAGGATGAGGGAGAATAAAATGAAGCACTCTATTATTAAGACGCTTTCAGCAGGTTTAATGGCATCTTTTCTTTTGTCCTCAGTTGCAAGTGCAAATAGCGGCGGAGTACATTTAGAGCCTGCTAATATAGACGTACATAACACGACGAGTCTATTGCGTGGTGCAAAGAACTTTGCTAACTACTGTCAGGGCTGTCACTCTTTAAAGTTTAGTCGTGCCAATCGTATTGCCGCCGATACTGGTGTAAGTGATGCGCAGATTAAGGCAATTATCTTTACGCGTGACGATGAGAACAACCCCACAAAACCAGGTGCATTAATGAAAAGTGCAATTCCTGAAAAAGATGCGGCAAAGTGGTTTGGTACAGCGCCACCTGATTTGTCTTTAGAAGGGCGTTCACGTGGTGGTGATTGGATCTACAACTATCTAAAGTCATTCTACTCTGATAGTAGTCGTCCTTTTGGTGTGAATAACACGGTATTTGACAATGTGGGTATGCCACACGTGTTGTTAGACCTACAGGGTGTTCAAGATCCTGTATATCGTTACGATCTATTACATCATGGACACCATGTTGAAGCTTCCTTTACCTCAGAAGAAGCCGCAAATCATGCTTTGGAAGAAGAGCGTAAGTTCGAAGTAGTAAACCTTGGTTTATTTGGTGAAGACATTGTTGGAAGCTACGATACTGAGAAAGAGGCAGCCGCCTTTGTTGAAGCAAACACTACCTATAAAGTATTGCTAAACAAAAAAGAAGTCGCTTCTTTTGCAAGTAAAGCAGAAGCAGATAAGTATGTTAGTAGCAATCCTGTCGATGGTGGAAAATACAAAGTAGTCGCTAAAAGTGCCTACTCTGTTAAGTCATCACATAAAATTGAGAGGCATGTCGATCATTTGGAAATAGTCAAGCCGGGCAAACAAAGTCCTGCTGAATATGAACAAACGATTCGTGACCTTACTAACTTCTTAGTCTATGTGAGTGAACCTGCACAACTACATCGTAAGTCATATGGTATCTATACCATGATATTCTTGTTTATCTTCTTCATTTTTGCGTATTTCTTGAAGAAAGAATACTGGAAAGATGTTCATTAAGATCAATCTAGTGTAGCATCCTCAAGCCACTCACTTTATTATAGGTGAGTGGCTTTTTTTATGGGATGTGTTGTTTATTGCCCATTATAGTTTTTGTTGTTAGGGAGATTTTGAATGAGTTCAGTTGCAAACCGTCGTTCAGTGATGACATTGTTTACTTTGCCAGACTGTATTGACTGTCATAGAGTCCGTATTGTACTAGCGGAGAAAGATATAGCGGTTGATATTATCGAGATAGACCCTAACGATATGCCGCAAGACCTTGCCGAATTAAACCCCTATAACACAGCACCAACACTAATAGATCGCGATTTAGTATTGTATGATGCGCGCGTTATTATGGAATATTTAGACGAGCGCTTTCCACATCCTCCGTTAATGCCTGTTGACCCTGTTAACCGCGCACATTCACGTTTAGCACTATTTCGTGTAGAGCGAGACTGGTATTCCTTGGCAATGGAGCTAGTAAGTGGAGACGAAGAGCGTATGAATAAAGCACGTGATTTATTGCGTGATAGCGTTATTTCTGCGGCTGAAGTATTTGAAATCAAACCTTATTTTTTAAGTAATGATTTTTCCCTCGTTGATTGTACTATTGCGCCGATTTTATGGCGTTTACCACGTTACAGAATCGATCTTCCTGCATCCTCAGCAAAACCTGTCATGGATTATATGGACAGAGTATTCTCAAGAGAGATGTTTCAGAATGCATTAACCGATGCCGAGCAAGCAATAAGACCATGATGACATCAAACCGTCCCTATTTGGTTAAAGCCATTTATGAATGGATAATGGATAACGGCGTGACCCCTCACGTAGTTATCAATGCATTAGACGAAAATGTAATGGTACCTCAGCAATACGTTGATGAAGGAAAAATAATTCTCAATGTAAACCCATCAGCAGTACAAGATCTTGTGATTGATGATGAATGTATTATGTTTAGCGCCCGCTTTGGTGGCAAGCCCTATAATATCTATGCACCCATGCATACGATTATGGGTATTTATGCCGCAGAAAATGGTCAAGGCATGTCATTTGAAATAGGTGACGCGCCACCACCAAAAGACGACACCCCACCACCGCGTAAAAAGCCTACTTTGCGTGTTGTTAAATAGTTTCTTATGAAAATATCAATGATTGCCGCCATGGCGCATCATCGGGTTATTGGTAAAGATCAAAAAATGCCATGGCATCTTCCCGCCGATTTAGCATTTTTCAAAAAAACCACTATGGGAAGTCCTATTTTAATGGGACGAAAAACCTATGAATCCATAGGGCGACCACTACCAAGGCGTTTAAATATAGTGCTTACGCGAAACCCAGAGTTGAAAATTGAAGGCTGTGAAGTCGTCACCTCCCTTGACGAGGCAATGGCAGTTGCCCAAAAAAAGTCCAGTCAATCTCATGAAATTTTTATAACAGGTGGCTCGCACCTTTACACAAGTTTTCTTGATAAAGCCGACCGTCTCTACTTAACCATGATTGATGCAGACTTAGAAGGCGATACCTACTTCCCTGATTACACACAGTATCAATGGCAAGAAATTGAACGTATCGAGCATCCCGCCGATAAGAAAAACAGCTACCCCTATACCTTTGTCACCCTAGATAGAATACGATAATTAACACTCGATAGTGGTATCGTAGCCTTCGACAAGCTCAAAGAGAGAGTACCCTGAGCTTGTCGAAGGGCGTGGTGGTAAAGCAAGCATTATTACCAACCTCCCAATTATGTAGCCTGCGTTGAGGTACGAAACGCAGAAGTAGCAAAAGCACCATCACTGTCGTACCCCATAGGATACGGAGCATCTCAATATGCCAAGCACCCTAAATATAGCCATGCCTGATGATTGGCATCTACACCTGCGCTCAGGTGAAATGTTAGCAAAGGTTCTACCGTTCACAAGCCAGCATTTTTCTCGTGCTATTGTCATGCCAAACTTACCATCACCCGTGGTAACAACCGCTGGTGCAATCGCATATCGTCAAGAAATTCTTTCCTACTTACCAAAAGCACATCAATTTACGCCCTTAATGGTACTTTATCTAACAGAAAAAACAGACCCTGATGATGTGCGCGCAGGTTTTTTAAGCGGTGATATAAGCGCAGTGAAATTATACCCCGCAGGAGCAACCACCAATTCAGATGCAGGTGTCAACGACCTAGAAAAAATCTACCCTGTACTAGAAATTATGGAAGAAATTGGACTGCCATTTCTAGTACATGGCGAAGTAGTGGATGCAGAAATTGATATTTTTGATCGAGAAGCCGTGTTTATCGACACCAAGCTAAGCCCCATACGTGCGCGTTTCCCCAAACTTCGTATAGTTTTCGAGCATTTGACCACAAAAGAAGGGGTCGATTATGTCTTATCCTGCGCTGAAAATACCGCGGCAACCATCACACCACATCATCTTGTTATCAATCGTAATGCCATGCTAGTGGGTGGTATAAAACCACATTACTACTGTCTACCCGTCGCAAAACGCGAGCATCATCGTCTGGCACTCAAAGCAGCGGCAACCAGCGGAGATAGCCGATTTTTTATGGGGACAGACTCCGCGCCACACCTAAGCCATGCAAAAGAAAGTAGCTGTGGCTGTGCGGGCATCTTTAATGTCGCCAATGCAATAGCGGTTGTTACACAAGTGTTTGATAATGAAAATGCACTCGATCAACTGGAGAAATTCTTATCCCTCAATGGGGCTAATTTTTACCAGTTAGCTGTTAATGAGCAGAAAATGACATTAACACGATCAAACAAGGCAATAGCAATACCCGAAGATATTAAAACCTCAGCAGGAAAAGTTACCGCTTTTGATCCGATGATGGATGTGTATTGGGACGTAACAGGATAATAAAAAATGACAGAGCAGGGCGCAGCAGTTAGCGAAGATAAAAATTTAACCCCTTTAAATCGAGTACGGGCTATTTTTGTCGGCGATACCGCAACAGGTAAAACCTCATTAATCCGCCGTCTTAACGGTGAGCCTGTCATTGCAGGTGAAGAGAAAGAAACCCAAGGCGTTGAGATTCGCGAATGGTCTGTCCCAGATTCTCCTATCAAGGCTAAATTATGGGACTTTGCTGGCAAGCCAATGGCACATGCAAGTCATCAACTCTTTTTGCGTGCGCGTTGTTTATATGTGGTGTTAGTGGATACGAACGCAAGTGAGCAAGCAGAATACTGGCTGGCGCATATTCAATCTTTTGCGAAGAGTGCGCCTGTTCTTTTGGTCAGAAATAAAATTGATTTAGAAAAAGATGCCTTAAATAGTGGTGCATTAACTAAAAAATACCCCAATATTGTCGGCGTTCACTCTCTATCATCGCTCAGTAAAGCAGACGAATTTGCACAGAATTTTGTACAGTTTAGCGAAGATTTTAGTCAGCAATTAAAAGCACTAGGAACGCATGAGATTCTCTTTAGCGCAAACCAATTTGCTGCTTTAGATAAAATCCGTGACCTATGCCGTCAAAATGCCTTATTAGATCAAGAAAAATTTGATGAAATCTGCGAGGAGTACGCAATAGGTGAGCAGGGTTTCGATAAAATAACGTTTGTACGCTTATTAGATGATATTGGAGAGCTGATTCATTTTTCTACCTTAAAATGGTCAGAGGCTTATGTATTAAACCCACGTTGGCTTACTTATGGGATTTATACCTTATTGTATTCGGACGATATTATTCGTCAAAAAGGTGTGTTAAGACATGCCGACGTAGCGCGTATTCTACAAGCAGAAACCGTGCAGGATGAACAAGGCAATCATATCAATTTCACAAAAGAAAAACTCCGCTTTATCACCGATGTCCTCAAGCAATTTAGACTACGTTATCAGCTACCCATCGCAGGAAGTTTCTACGCCATTATTGACCGCTTTGTAGAAGAGAAGCCTAATTTAAAAGGCTATTTTAATAAGCAAGATGCAGGAACATTAAGCCTTAGCTTTCATTTTTCAGGATTACTACCGCGTAGCATGATGCCTAAAATCATCGCTATATTACACGACGATATTGCTCAAAATGTACAAGATGAAGAGCTAGTGTGGCGATACGGGGTGATTCTTGAACATGAAAGCTATCAAGCTAAAGCCTGTTGGACAGTAGACTATCAGCAGAATACTTTAACTTTATGGGTGCAAGGTGAAGATGCAGAAATATACTTGCAGATACTACGTGATGAAGCACAAAAAATATTTGATACATTCAAAGAACTGTCTATCAGCACCAGCTCGATTACTAGAGTAGAGAATAAACAAAAAAAGGCAGAAGACATTATCGTAACGGCTTCTATAGAAGAAGCCGTTGAAAACTTAAAACAATCGCTTGCAACAATAAAACACACTGTTGAAAAACACGATGCCGACTTCTTTGTCAGAGTCAGTGCCTACGGCGATCTCCAACGTATTGAAATGCAACTAGGAGGAATAGAAAAAGCCTCCAGTGACCCAGAAAAAACACTGCAACTACTACTCGACAGTATTCAGGACGATAGCTTAGGTGTAATGAAACTCGCAAAAGAAATAAAAGCAGCCGATGAAGCAGTGGCTCAGCTTAAACAAAATGCGAAAGCGGTGAGTGATTTATTGTTATAAAAATTGGTATCTTTCATTTGCCAGCTTACACATTTAGCTGGTTATGAGGCTCAAGCCTCGTAACCTAGACTAACGGCTCTAGCCGTTATTGACGATATTGCTAGTACTCCAGCAACATTGTATTGATGGGTACAGAGCAATCCAAAGCGTTCAAGACAAGGCATGGGTCGCAGGCAATGGTTATTCCCTTGGCAAGACCCATAACGCCGTATTGGACGCTTTGGGTTGCTCCCTTC
>QOAQ01000038.1 GCA_003972955.1 Aquificaceae bacterium | reverse complement strand
AGAAAGCGGTCATCCACGTTGTTGCACTTTTTGTGAAGGGAGTGACCATTCCCTGCAAAGTGCGCCTAGTGGCTAACCGCTTTCTGACTCGCTGTATCCATCAATACAATATTGTTGGAGTACTAGAGGCTTACAGAATTTCACCTAGGTTATTCAGAGGTTCCTTAAACTCCCCTCCTTTCATCTCCAACATAGAATCACATCATGGCTTTACTTCAATTACAAAATATCCAGCTCAGCTACGGCGGCCCTGCTCTTCTCGATGGTGTTAATCTTGTGGTTGAACCTCGTGAACGTATCTGTTTAATCGGTCGTAATGGTGCTGGAAAGTCGAGTTTGATGAAAGTTATCAATGGCACTATAAAAGCAGATGGTGGAGAAATTATCCTCGAGAAAGGCTCTATCGTTACGCAGCTAGAACAAGAAGTGCCTAGCGATGTAAGTGGTACGATTTATGAGGTCGTGGCTTCGGGTCTCGCAGAAATGGGGGCTATTCTCACGAAATATCATCTCCTTAATGAGCGGGAAGATGTTGGCTCAGAAGAGTGGATGACGGAAATGGGGCATTTACAGCAGAAACTTGAGGCAGGTAATGGCTGGCATTTCCAAGTTAATATCGACAAAGTTATCTCCTTACTTAAATTAAACCCTGATGCTGATTTTATGAAGCTTTCAGGGGGTATCAAACGTCGCGTATTATTAGCGCGAGCCTTAGTGCAAGAGCCTGATATTTTACTGTTAGACGAGCCAACCAACCATTTAGACATTAATGCAATCTTATGGTTAGAAGAATTTTTAAAGACTACTTATAAAGGTGCTTTGATTTTCATTACCCATGACCGTGCTTTTTTACGCTCATTAGCAACGCGTATTATTGAATTAGATAGAGGCAAAGCAACAAGCTGGCCAGGTGATTATGATAATTTTTTACGCCGCAAAGAAGAGGCGCTTCATGCCGAAGAGCTGGAAAATAAACGCTTTGATAAAAAACTAGCCCAAGAAGAAGTCTGGATTCGTCAAGGCATTAAAGCACGTCGTACCCGTAATGAAGGTCGTGTACGTTCCTTAGAAAAAATGCGTAAAGAACGCTCGCAACGTCGCAATCAACAAGGCAATGCGACCTTACGCGTTGACTCGGGTGAGCGCACAGGAAAACGCGTAGTTGAGGTTGAAAATTTAAGCTACACCTTACCTGATGGACGTGTACTCATTGATGACCTATCTTTATTAGTCCAGCGTGGTGATAAAATAGGTTTAATTGGTCCTAACGGTGTGGGTAAAAGCACCTTATTGCGTGTATTACTCGGTGAAATACCGCCCGATGAAGGCTCTGGAAAATTTATTCAAGGCACCAACCTACAAGTCGCCTATTTCGATCAATTACGCTCACAGCTTGATGAAACAAAGACCGTTAAAGACAATGTAGACAACGGTGCTGACCGCATTACCATCAAAGGTGAAAGCAAACACGTCATTAGTTATTTACAAGACTTTTTATTCACCCCAGAGCGTGTTAATTCGCCCGTAAAAGCACTTTCAGGTGGTGAACGTAATCGCCTATTACTCGCCAAATTATTTATCAAGCCCGCGAATGTATTAGTACTCGATGAACCAACGAATGACTTAGATGTTGAGACCTTGGAATTGCTTGAAGAGCTACTGCTAAACTACACAGGAACTGTGCTAATCGTTAGCCATGATCGTGCTTTCATCAATAATATCGTCAGTAGTTGCTTAGTCTTTAAGGGTAATGGTGAAATTGATGAGTTTTTGGGGAGCTATGATGAATGGCAAGCATTAAACCCTAGCTCTGGTCTTGCCGATGAGTCGAATAAAGGTCTGACAGAAGAAACAGATACCGCAGTTGTCGAGACAAAAACAGATCCCAAACCAACCGCTCCCCCTGCAAAAGAAAAAAAACTCAGCTATAACGAGCAACGCGAACTTGAGGCTTTACCAAAAGAAATCGAAACATTAGAAAATGAAATTGAGTCATTACAAGAAGTCATGGCAGCACCCGATTTTTTCACTCAAGATCATCAAAAAGTAGCTAAGACAACCGACAAGCTCAAACAGCTTGAAGCCTTGCTTGCTGAAAAATATGAGCGCTGGGAAATATTAGATGCGTAATAGTACAACCACCTGACATACATCAAGGCTCTATTCGTACTAATTAATTAAATTAGAATGTACTTATATACCTAACTAGGAAATTATTATGATGACAAGAAGAATAGCTTTAATGACAGGTGCTTTGCTACTTTCAATGCTTAGCTTCTCTGCACACGCTAAGGACGAACTTGCAGTTAATATTACTCCAGATATAGCCTCTGTTGATGTGGTTCATATGGGGCAACGTATGACCATTAAACGCAATCAAGATCCGAAACACACCATCCCTAAGATGTTCACTAAAACATCACATGCATGCCCTCCTTTCTGTATTCAACCTGCTTCTTTAGCCCCTAAGGTTGAGACGATTGCAGAGCTAGAGATGCTCGATTATCTTAAAAAATCATCCGCAGGCGACACCTCTATTCTAGTCGTCGATGCAAGAACACCCGAGTGGATGACACGTGGCACAATTCCTGGTTCTGTTAATATTCCATGGACAGAATTAAGCGTAAAAGGAGCTGAAGCTTGGGAAGATGCCGCAACTGCGGAAGATATCATGGTCGATCGCTTTGGTGTTAGCATTGATAAAGACGGCAAAATGGATTTCAGTAATGCTAAAACATTAGTCATATTCTGTAATGGCGCATGGTGTCATCAATCAACTGAAAACATCAAATTACTCTTAAAGAAAGGCTATCCAGCAGAAAAATTAAAATGGTATCGTGGCGGTATGCAAGCATGGGTTAGCTTTGGCTTAACCACTGTTTACTTCAAGAAATAAACGCCTTTAATAGTATTTAAGACAAACCTTGTAATTACAGGGTTTGTCTTTTACCTTCCTGAAACTTATCCTCTCCTTTTGCCTATCTGCGCAAAATTCACTCCCAGCTCTATTTTTAATCAATACAAGTTAAACTTAATAGTTATTACACTAGAATTTCCTTTATTCTACTGATAAGCGTAAAATCCAAAGACCTTAATGACTGACTACCTTTTTATGTCCGACAAATCACAACGCTTCTTAATCGACAATACTCACATTCGTGGTGAGTTGGTTCAATTAGATGAGGCATGGCAAGCCCTCCAAGCAACAGCAACTTATCCCGCACCAATCCGCAAAGTATTAGGCGAGGCATTAGCGGCGATTTCACTACTGGCGACTACCTTAAAATTCAAGGGTTCTCTCATTTTACAAATCAATGCCAGTGCGCCTGTGCATATGCTGGTCGTACAAGCAACGTCTGAGAATACAGTGCGTGGTTTGGCACGTTGGAATGCAGAGATTGCAGACGATGCAAGCTATAATGATTTATTTCAAGAGGGTCGTATTATTATCACGGTAGAACCTAGCGATGGTGGTGAGCGTTATCAAAGCATCGTCGCGTTGAGTGGTGAGTCGTTAGCAGATAGCTTAAAAAGTTACTTTGAACAATCAGAACAATTACAGACGCGCTTATGGTTGGCTTCTAACGATCAAAAAGCAGCGGGCTTATTATTGCAACGCCTGCCAAATAGCGATGACAGTCTTGTAGAAGAAGACAACGAAAGCTGGAATCGTACCTTAGCATTAAGTGACACCATTAGCGCAGAAGAGTTATTGACGCTAGATGCTGAAACCTTGTTACACCGTCTGTATCACGAAGAAGATGTGCGCGTCTTTGCACAAGAAGCGGTAACATTCAAATGCCAATGTTCACAAGAAAAAGTGGAAGCGATGATTCACTCTCTCGGTATAAAAGAAGCACGGGATATTATCGAAAAACAAGGCAGTATCGAGATTGACTGTGAATTTTGTAATACCCACTATGCCGTAAATCATCTTGATATTGAAAGACTTTTTAATCAGCAATCTGCACCCTCCACAAATAGCATCCACTAAATCATGACACTTATTTACTCATCCATCAAAAGCATGACAGCCTACGCACGGGGCTATTATTCTGATGATACATGCAGCCTCGAATGGGAGTTACGCTCAGTTAATCATCGTTATCTGGATATTAGCTTACATTTACCGAGTTTATTTTCTAGTCATCAGAATGATTTAAAAGAGTGTATTCGGGAGGTGCTGAAACGCGGTAAAATTGAGGCTAAATTAAGCTATGAGTCTCACGATGCCAGCATCCACGATATTGTTATCAATGAAGATAAAGTTAATGCGCTACTTAATGCACGTCAGCGCATTGAAGTTTTATCACAAAAAACCTCTATCTTATCAACCATTGATATTTTAACGTGGCCAGATGTAGTCGAAACACCCAAGATTGAATTGGGAGCAGCAACAGAACATGCACAAAGGTTATTAGCGGAAACATTGGAAGACTTAGTGGCGACACGCTTACGTGAGGGTCAACAATTAAGCGGTTTTATTGCAACACGCTGTGACGATATTGAAGCCATTATAAAAACGATAAAAGCACGTCACAAAGAAGTGTTACTTGCCTTACGCAAAAAAGTCTTAAAACGTATTGCCGATTTGGACTTAACGGTTGATGAAAATCGTTTAGAGCAAGAATTAGTGATTCAAGCGCAACGCCTTGATGTCGCAGAAGAAATAGATCGTTTAACGGCACATATTCAAGAAGTGCGCTTAGTGTTGCAGCGCGATGATGCCGTGGGACGACGCTTGGATTTTTTAATGCAAGAACTCAACCGTGAAGTTAATACACTAGGCTCAAAATCTAACGATGCAAAAACCACACAAGCGGTCGTCGATTTAAAAGTTTTAGTCGAACAAATGCGTGAGCAGATCCAAAATATTGAATAACAATACTTTTCTACTTTTTTCACCCAAGACATCCCGCCTGTGAACGAACAAACAACTATTATTTTCCTGATTGCCATCGCGATTGGTGCTTACACGCAAACCGTCACAGGTTTTGCAATGGGCTTGATTATTATGGGCATTACCGCCTCATTACACCTCGCACCTATCTCCTTTATTGCTGCTGTTATTAGCTTAACAGGGTTAGTCAATGTGATACTCGCTGTCTATAAAGACCATCATCATATTCACTGGCAACTTATTCGCACAATTATTATTGCTTTTATACCCTCGATGGTTGCAGGTCTTTTACTGCTTTACTATCTCGATAAAACCTCGACCCAACTACTACAGTTAATATTGGGTATTGTTATTATGCTTGGAGGTATTTTATTAGTGCTTAAGCCACACCCCAATAAAACACTAGCATCCGCCTCTTTCACCTTATTGGCAGGCGCATCTTCAGGCATTATGGGTGGTTTATTTAGCACTAGCGCACCACCACTTATTTATCATCTATATAAACAACCATTGACCATTGCCACTATCCGTAGCACCTTATTGATGACCTTTATGATTGCCTCCACTGCGCGTATTAGCTTTATCGGCACGCAAGGACTGATCTCCAAAGAGATTTTATTATTCGCCTTATACAGTTTGCCCGTGGTCTTTTTGTTTACATGGCTAGGTAAAAAATACCCGCCTCGATTAAGTGATATTAATATGCGTCGTATGGCATTTGGCTTGCTTATTATCTTGGGCGTATCGACTATCGTGACTGCTTTGTAGGATTTGCTTAGACTTGCTCTGGGAGGCTGTCACTGGTAGCTTTCCCCCCCCCCAAAAAAAATCAACCCAATAAATCCTTTAAATACACTCTTTGCATATTATTTGGCGCACATAGCTTTCGATCATTGGTGATAAAGGTCTTACACTGTTGCTCTATGGCAGTTGCCATGTGGATAGCATCAGGTAATTTGAGGCTTAACTGATGCCTTACTTTTGCTGAGCGGATCAATATTTTTCTTGAAACTGGCTTCACTTTTAATGTATCACTTGTCTTAATATGTGCTGTAAACTGCTTAATAGCTTCTTCATTGCCATCTTTCATTGGCTTTACCAAACACTCAGCCAAAGTCAGTTCACTGGTAATGACCAGCAAATCGTTTTCCGCAATTATCTGAAATAAATTAGCCAGCACATCATAATATTCTTCATAACCATCAATGGAATAAATAAAGACATTGGTATCAAAATAGATAGGGGATTTTATTATCTCCATTCGTTTCTCAATACCTCCATAAATTTATCCGCCTCGTTAGCTGACATAAATGACTTATTTTTTTTATTTGCCCCCAGCATTGATAGCAACGGATTCTTTACTTGATGATTGATCGTACTCAGTAATTTATCTTTAAGCTCTGGGATTTTTCCAACCTCCTGAATAGAAAGAAAAATACCGATAGGTCTTTCTCTTTTCGTTACCAGTACAGGTTCACGTTGTGCCGTATCAATAAAAACACCAAAAGCATTTTTTGCCTCCTTCGCTGTCATTACTTTCATTTTTAACCCTCTCTAGTTAATAGCTAATAGAGCCATTATAGCTACTTCAAGCTAGAAAACAAAAAAGAGCAATTACCCCTCCTCTTCTTGAAAAGCGTGATCATCTTGTTTGAAAAGAATTAGGTGTAAGTTCCATGTATTCCATGGTATTAAATGATTCACACCACTTATTTTTAAACCACGGAACACACTGAATACACGGAAGGCTTTAAAAAATATAATATAATACCAACTAAAACTCCTCATCTAATCCAACGTAGAACATTAATATATGGGATATTTTTATTTAAGCATTGCCATCCTTATGGAAGTCGTTGCCATGACGGCTTTGAAGTCGGGTGGGTTTAGCAAAATTGTACCGACACTTATTATGGCGGCAGGTTATGGCATCTCTTTTTACTTTATGCTCCTTGCGCTAAAAACGATCCCTATGGGTGTAACCTATGCGATATGGGCTGGGGTAGGTATTATTTTAATTGCTGTCGTCGGTTTTTTACGTTATCAAGAAGTCCCTGATTTAGCGGCGACTATTGGCATGAGCCTGATTGTTTTAGGTATTATTATTATCCGTATTTTTTCTAGCACAGCGGCACACTAAGGAGCACTCAATGCCATCAATACTAATAACAGGAACGAACCGTGGTATAGGTTTGGAGCTTGTACGTCAATATTTAGACGAAGGCTGGGAGGTTTATGCGACGGCTCGCAAGCTTCAACATGCAACAGAACTACAACAACTTGCTGAATTTTATCCGACCCTCCACAGCTACAAGCTTGATGTCACGCATCATGAACAACGCCTTGCACTTGCTTCTCAGTTAAAGGGAATTCCTTTAGATATTTTGATTAATAATGCAGGGGTTTACGGTCAAGATGATGCCTTTTTTGGTCATACCGATGAGGAGAAGTGGCTTGAAGCGTTGCGTATCAACACCATTGCTCCAATGAAAATAATGGAACTCTTTGCCAATAATATCGCGCTTGGTGAGAAAAAGATTATTGCCAGTATGAGCAGTAAAATGGGTAGCATGGATGATAATGGCTCAGGTGGTAGCTATGTTTATCGCTCTACTAAAGCAGCACTCAATGCTGTTATGGTAAGTGCCGCGCACGATTTAAAATCATCAGGCATTAGCGTTGTTATCCTGCATCCTGGATGGGTTCGCACGGATATGGGCGGACCGAATGGTGAGATTAATGTGCAACAATCTGCTGAACGTTTACGTTCGATTTTAGCGTCTGTGACTATAGAAAACAGTGGTGATTTCTATGATATAGATGGAAGTATTATTCCGTGGTAGTATCCCGTGAAATTTACTCTTTAATCAACAGGAAAAAATGAAAACAGTCATTAAATACACAGCAACCATTGCACTTTCTAGCTTACTCGTTGCCTGCGGTTCAGGTGCGGCAAATAAACCGACAGAGTCATCGGCAAACCCAACTTCTGCTCAAGAGGTACAAAAAACAGGCACTTCTGTGATGGCTCCAATCCCTCAATCAGGTGGTTACAGTAATATTGATAATGCTCAGTTAGAGCAAATGATGAAAAAGGGTATTCCCTTAATTGATATTCGTCTCAAAGAAGAGTGGCAACAAACAGGGATTGTAAAAGGCGCTAAAACCATTACTTTTTTCACTCGAAACGGTAGCATCAACCCAAATTTTGTACCCGAATTCAAAGCGATTACAAAAGCAGATCAGCCTGTGGCTTTAATGTGTCGTACAGGTAATCGCACACGTGCAGCTAGCCAAGCGATTGCTCAACAGTTAGGTTATAAGAAAATTTATAATGTAACACATGGCATCACAGGTTGGATTGCAGAAAAGCGCCCTGTTGTACCCTATAAGTAGGATTTACAAGCTTGGATGATCTCAAGTCGTTGCGTAGAATAATGATGCAAGGTCTGAGATCATCTAACCTGAAATAGCTGTACATTCTGCCTTATATTTGGATAACTGATGTTACGCAGTGGTGATTTTTCACTTTCACTGCAAGGTTTTCGTAGCCGACTAACCTTTTGTTGATTTGCAAAACATCCTAACGGCTACGAGTTCATTTCTTTTGCGTCGCCAGATCCGAACCAAAGAAAATGCGACCCAGCTACCCGCTTTCTCCTGCGCTTCACAAGTAAAAATGGGCAGGGCAAAAACTCGCTACGCTCAAACAGCTTGCCCTACTGATCCATTTTTACTTGCAAATGCTCGGCGCGGTTAGAATGGGAAATACTGCTTCGCACTCGCTATCGCATCGTGCTATTTGTGCTTAAACGCACAAATATAAATCTAAAGTGCGTAACATCAGTTATATAATTTCCCCCCCCCCCATCACTAAAAAAAATGAATATCTAAATACTCCATCGCTAGCCCCATC
>QOAQ01000106.1 GCA_003972955.1 Aquificaceae bacterium | reverse complement strand
CATTGAGGCAACACTACTACTCAATAAATCTCTTTATAAAGAGGCGCTTAGTTTATACAACGAGGCAGATGCATTAACACCTAACAATATTGATATACGTTATAGTCGCGCCATCGCACAACAGGGACTTCATTATTTAGCAAAAGCAGAAGCTGATTTTCGTTTTGTGCTAAAAAAACAAGAAAATGATGTTAATACCCTAAACGCCTTAGGCTATATGTTAGCCAGCGAAACAGACCGACTAGAGGAGGCACAAGTCTTAATAAACAAAGCCTTAGCCTTGCGCCCTGATGATGTTATGATAATCGACAGTCTGGGCTGGTTGTATTATAGACAAGGAAAACTTGAACAAGCTGAGTTACAGTTAAGAAAAGCCTATGCTGAAAACAACGAACCTGAAATAGCAAGTCACTTAATCGAAGTCTTATCTAAAAAAGGCAATAAAGAAGCGGCACTCGCCATCTTCAAAGAAATGATTGAACAATACCCAGATGATGATCAACTAAAGCGAGTGAAACAGAGAATTTTCGATTATAATCAAAAGTCTTAAGGACTTAGAATTAAAAGGAAAAAATGAAGGCTAACAACACGACTAAAACAAATAGAAAGCTTAATAAAACAGCAACTGCACTCTTATTTAGCGCAATATTCTTAGGTGGTTGTACAAGCCAACAAGGTGGTATTAAGCCAGTACTAAAGCCAACGCCCTCGGTAACAGCTTCCAGCAAAGAAGCATTATGGGTAAAACGCCAGCAACAAATGCTACATATGAAGTCGTGGAATTTAGATGGCAAAGTTGCCATGCGCTATAAAACAGATAATTGGAACTTTGGTGTTAACTGGGCGCAAACAGGCGCTAACAACTCCATTATAAAGATTAAAAACCCCTTCACAGGAGCAACAGTTGCTTTAATCACACAAAATAATAACAAAGTAAGCCTACAAGCATCTGACGGCAAAGTGTACCAAGACACGAATGCAGAGAAGCTACTAAAAAGACAAGCAGGAATCGACCTACCGCTAAGTGGACTAGTCTATTGGGCGCGCGGTGTGATGGCGCCGCAGTACAAAAAAGGCTCCGTTGTACTGGATGCATCGGGACGACCTAAGCAAATCATCCAAGAAAACTGGCTAATAAAATATCCACGATATGAAAATGCATCGTATAACTCACTACCCAAGAAAATTGTTTTAACACGCAAAGCCAATGCTGTTTACGTTAAAATGATTGCCAAAAAGTGGCAGAGTAGATAATTTTAAGCGATGGTATCCACCCGTAGATTTAGTGAGCTGTTTACACTCACTTATCCCTATGGATCAGTGGATACTTTTTAAACCACCATGAAATCAATAGCTTCATACCGTAGTAACTTCACGGATTTAGGTTTACCCCCCCATGCTGCGAAAGAAAATACAAAATATCCCCACTACCCTCATCACAGGTTTTTTAGGTGTTGGAAAAACTAGTGCTATTTTGCATTTAATGTCACAAAAACCTACAGACGAAAAATGGTCTGTATTAGTCAATGAGTTCGGCAGTATAGGCATTGATGGCGCAATCTATAAAGCCAAAGGAATCGAGGTTAAAGAAATCCCTGGTGGTTGCATGTGTTGCGCTGCGGGAGTTCCTTTGCAGGTTGTGGTCAATCGTATTTTAACTGAGACCAAGCCACAACGTTTATTGATAGAACCGTCTGGACTCGGTCATCCCAAACGAGTTTTAGACACCTTACAAAGTCAATACTTTAAAGAAGCCCTATCACTCCAAGCCAGTATTTGTCTGCTAGACCCTCGTAATTTATTTGATGAACGTTACACTAGCCATGAAAACTTTATTGATCAAATCGCCATAGCAGATATTTTAGTTGCCAATAAAAGTGACTTGTGTGACAGCGATACGTTAAAGCATTTCGATGCCTATGCAGCGGCACTTCGACCTAATAAACAACAAATAATTAAAACACAATTTGGACGTTTGGATACAGCTTTACTCGACTATAAACCCGAAATTAAACGCAATGCCCAGTTTCCTCATTTTCACGAGACTGGCAATACAAAAACACCAACATCTGAAACGATTGAAAGAGACGGTTATCACAGCGAAGGATGGATCTTCTCACAAGATGATATTTTCGACTTCAACAAAATCACCTCCTTTTTTGAACTCTTTGAGAAAACAAGAATTAAAGCCATACTCCAAACTAATCAAGGGTGGAAGGTATTTAATATTCAGGATAAGCAAAAACAAACCGACACAATCGCAGCAGCAGCCGATAGTCGCTTAGAAATAATTAGCTACAATCAACAAAAATTAAACAAAGAAAAATTAAGTCTGCAACTTGCTCATTGCTTGCTATCAAGTCCTTCTAGATCATAAATAGCATCAAATAAATCACCGACTATAAAAAAACAAAACAAATATCCACCTTCAATCATTAAAATTTAATCAGTTTATCCATCTCTTGTTGGATACTTAGTGGTGTTATCATGTATCCTATGCGCCATATTAACAATTGATTGAAATACTTATGAGAAAAGGAATTATCCTCGCAGGAGGAAGTGGCACACGCTTACATCCACTTACACAGGTCGTCAGCAAACAGCTTATGCCTATTTATGATAAGCCGATGATTTATTACCCTCTGACCGTCTTAATGTTATCTGGCATTCAGGATATTCTCATTATCACTACCCCGCATGATAGCCAGCAGTTTCAGAACCTGTTAGGTGATGGTTCTCAGTGGGGGTTAAATATTCAATACACTATCCAACCTGAGCCAGAGGGACTTGCACAAGCCTTTATTTTAGGACGAGAGTTTGTGGGTAATGACTCCGTTACACTTATTTTGGGTGATAATATTTATTACGGTGAAGGTTTATCAGAGCGTTTACAATGTGTTGCTAAAAAAGAGTCAGGAGCTACGGTCTTTGGCTATTATGTGAATGACCCTGAGCGTTACGGTGTGGTTGAATTTGATGAAAATGGTAAAGCATTGAGCCTAGAAGAAAAACCACTGAAAGCAAAATCAAATTATGCTGTGACAGGTTTATATTTTTACGATAACGCTGTCCTCGATATTGCTAAAGACATCAAACCTTCGCCTCGTGGTGAATTAGAAATTACCGATGTCAATAAAGTGTATCTCGAACAAGGCAATCTTGAGGTTGAGATGTTAAAGCGCGGTACGGCTTGGCTAGATACTGGCACTCATGCTGCGCTTTTGGATGCTGCAAACTACATTCGTATTATCGAAGATCGTCAAGGGCTTAAGATTGCTAGTCCTGAAGAAGTGTCATGGCAGATGGGATTTATTAGCACGGAGCAATTACTCGCACTGGCAGCACCACTGCAAAAAAGTGGCTACGGGCAATATTTAATAAATATTGCAAACAACCAGTCACCATCATAAAAACAATAACACATCGAGAATTGAAAAATGCAGTGTAAAATTTGTGGAAACAGCGATAACAATACCGTTTATGAAGCAACAGAACTCATGCTAGGGATACGTGACAAACACAATTATATCCAATGCAGTGCTTGCCATTGTTTACAAATTGTCGATATTCCTGAGAATTTACCCTCTTATTACCCCGATGATGATTACTACTCCTACGATAAAATTCAATCTGTCACAGGTATTAAGAAATTTCTTATCAATAAACGTGATCTGTATGCGGCAACAGGAAGCTGTTTTCTAGGCAAAGTGATTCATCAATTTATGCCCCACAGTAAAATTCACACCTTACAAAAAACAGGAATCACAAAAGATTCACGTATTCTTGATGTTGGCTGTGGTGCAGGGCATTTATTGCATTCGCTACAAGAAGCAGGTTTTACAAATCTTCTCGGTATTGATCCTTTTAATGCTGATGATATTCAGTATGACAATGGCTTAAAAATTGAAAAAAAATCCATCCATGAAATGCAAACAGGTGATTGGGATTTAATTATGTTCCACCACTCTTTTGAGCATGTTGCCGATCAAACTGAAACACTAACGAAAGCTAGCGAGTTATTAACATCAGGAGGGACTTGCTTAGTTCGTGTACCCACTGCCTCGTCATGGGCATGGCAACACTATGGTGTGAATTGGGTTCAACTTGATGCCCCTCGTCATTTATTTTTACACTCGATTGAAAGCATGACGCTATTAGCAGAAAAAGTAGGCTTGACAATGGCAGACGTTGTATATGACTCCTTTGCCTTTCAATTTTGGGGCAGTGAGCAATATAAAAAAGACATTCCGCTTAACGATGAGCGATCTTATGCGGTAAACCCTGAAAACTCGCCTTTCTATAAGGATGATATTGCAGATTTTGATAAGCGTAGTATTGAATTAAATAAGAAAAATCAAGGTGATCAAGCTGCCTTTTATCTTAAAAAATCAGCTTAGAGAGTATAATGAATAAAAAAATCAAAATTTTAGCGATCTCTTCTCCTGGTGGGCATTGGATACAGTTAAATAAAATCTGCAATCCGATGGAACAGCAATTTGATGTAGTTTATGCAAGCCCTAGCGCACAGTACAAGTCATCGACACAATCACCTTCAGGTAAAAAAATCTATGCTATTACCGATGCGAGTGCGGATAGCAAATTAAACCTTATTCCTGTCACTTTGCAAATTCTAATGATTTTGATTCGTGAGCGCCCCAACACTATTATCACCACAGGTGCTGCTCCAGGTGTGATGGCGGTTTTACTGGGAAAATTTCTGCCGATTAAAACTATTTGGATCGACAGTATCGCCAATGTAAAAAGACTCTCACGCTCTGGCAGAATGGTGAAAAAACATGCCAATCTGGTGATAACGCAATGGGAAGATTTAAGTGATGATAAAACCATACTCTACCGAGGGTCTGTTTTATGATTTTCGTGGCGGTGGGCACGCAGTTTTCATTTGACCGCTTAATCAAAGCGATGGATGAGTGGGCGAGAGATAATAATGAAGAGGTTATCGCACAAATTGCAGGTGGCGAATACACACCACAGTATGCAAAGTGGGAGCGCTTTTTAGAGGGCGAGCAATATAATCACTATATAAAAGAGGCTTCTGTCTTTGTCTCTCATGCAGGCATGGGCAATATCATTAGCGCACGCAATAACAATACCCCCATTATTGTGATGAATAGACAATATGAACTTGGCGAGCACCGCAATAATCATCAAGCGGATGGCATTAAGTGGATGGCTGAATTATCAGGTGTTTATGCAGCTCCCACTCAAGAAATACTTTACTCACTCCTAAATGACACGCAAGCGCTTCAAGTAGCAAATAGTATTGACACAAAAAAGCTCGATAGACTGACTCAATTCCTTGGCGATTATATCAAGACTGGAAAAACAGCTTAATGAGTTTGTTGCAGAAAATAATCAAAAATCCTTTATTGATTAGTAGCTTTTTCTCAATAATTGCTCGTTTTACAGGGGTCGCCTTAAACTTTGCAGCCTCCATTATCATTACACGCCAACTGCAAATTTCTGAAGCAGGCGTAGTTTTTATGCTGATGTTATTTGTGACAGGTGTATCGCTCATCAGTCGTATTGGTGTTGATCAGCTCATCGTTAAATCAGTCGCAACCATCCCTGACGATCAGCCAGCGCAACGCACCGCTATTTTGCTCAATAGCTACAAACTGCTAACCATTACATCCTTGCTTTTTATCGCGCTCTGGATTATTGCCAGTCCGTGGATACGTGATGCTTTTTTTCATAATGAAATTAAACTAAACGACTTGAGACTGGCAGGTATTGCACTACTTTTTTTCAACCTTATTACAACCAACAGTTTTTATTTAAAAGGCTTAAAACGAAGTTCATCTTCCGTTTTAGTACAAAATGCTGTCCCTGCGATTAGTTTTTTATTTCTAATTGCTATTTTTTGGAGTTCTTTTAAAGATAATCAACTAATCGTTAATCTTTATACCTTTTCGATTGTTCTTGCGGGTATTTTATCTGTATTTATTGTGCTACCTCATTTAAAAATACAACACACAACAATCCCTCCCCCTACTCCCTCTAAAATATTCAAAGACTCCTTGCCTCTAGCACCGATCTCTTTTTCAGCTTTTTTTATGTTATGGATCGATACATTAATGGTTGGCTGGTTTCTGCAAAATGAAGAAGTGGCGCTTTATAATGTTGCCGCTAAAATATCCTTTATTAGCCTATTTTTTCTTGGTGCATTAGATGCCACTATTTACCCTCGCTTACTTTCTGTTTTTCACCATAATAGAGAAAAGCTACACACCTTCTTCTGGCAAGCAACATCCCTCGTTATTATTACCCTGCTAGGGGTCACTCTTTTTATGCTATTTTTCTCAGATTGGCTATTACTTGCCTTTAACGATCAATATGTTAGTGCTAGAATGACACTAGTTTTGTTGCTTTTTGCCCAATTTTTTCGCGCCACCAGCCTGACTTTCTCTTTTATGTTTATCATTCAAGAAAAGGTGCGCTATTTGAATATAGTCTTAGTATTAGCGCTCATCGTAGATTTAATTAGTAATGTCATCTTAATACCCCAATATGGAATCGAGGGTGCTGCCATTGCAACGCTAACAACTAATATCTTTCTTAGTGTTACTATTGTTATGATTTTTTTATACCATAAACTCCTACCAAGGACAGAAGTTGCATGATTTATAGAATACTGGGCATTCTGTTCGTTATCTCAATTTTTATTCCTGTTGAATTTCACTATCTTGTAGGTTCATTGCGTATTGAAGCGTATCGTGTTGTGCTTGGTATTTCCTTGCTATACACCGTCATTAATATCAAAGATGTATTAGAAAAAGCTGACCTTGTTGATATTTTATTAGTTATCTTTACGCTGCTTGCCACTGCGAGTCTTATTTATAATCATGGCATACAAAAAGGCATAGAATCATCAGGCATCTTAACCATTGAAATTCTTGGTGCTTTCTATTTAGCACGTGGTGTTATCACCACACCTAAAAGCTATTATCAGATTAATATGTTATTTGTGACGACACTCGCCTTTCTCGTCATTATTTCTCTCTACGAAGCATTTGCTCAACATCGCATATTGCACGAATGGGCAACACGACTCACAGGGCATCAGTCATTAGATTGGCGATTGTATACACATTATTACATCCGCTTTGGCATTATGCGTACTACCAATTTATTCGCCCACCCTATTTTGTATGGCACAATCGGGGCAATGTTCTTTCCCTTTATTGTGTTACTCGCACTATATCGCTACAGAATAAGCTACTTACTAAAAATACTTGCCTTACTAATCGGCATGATCTCAACACTATCATCTGCCCCCCTATTATCTGTCGCATTTCAAGGCATGACCGCAGTACTTGCTCAATACTGGTCAGGTGCAAAACGACTTTGGGTTGCTTTCGCATTCTCTGCTTTATCACTCTTTTTAATTATTGAAGCACTCTCCAATCGTGGTGTCTTCGCCATTCTTATTTCTTATCTTACCTTCAACCCCGTCACAGGATATTACCGAATGTTACAATGGAAATATTCGATGGATGATATTGCAGGCAGTCCCGTCTTTGGGATTGGTTTACACGACTGGACACGTCCTGAATGGATGAATTCGAGTATTGATAGCTTCTGGCTATTAATGACCATGCAACACGGCGTATTTGCAGGATTTATTTTATTATCCTGCTCACTCTACGCTGTATTTAATGTATTAGGCGACCTACACAAACATCATCCTGCGACTCGTTGGATGGTAAAGTCTTGGATATTAGCCTTTATGTCACTTATCTTAATCGGCTTTACGGTTGATTACTTCGGTAAAATACAACCACTGTTCTTCTTTGTGCTTGGCTCTATAGGTTGGGCTAAGTATTATCCAGAGCTAAATAAAGCCGTTGCTAAAGTAGTACGAAAGTCACAGATAAAAGCACAACGCAAACAACAAACTCGGTTATAAAATTTATGCGCTTACGTTTTGTCAATCAAAAAATGTTCATGCACCTTGTAGGCTTCCGCAATAAGCTACTCTATGCACGTACATGGTATTTCCGTACGGTTTACGGCATGAATATTGCTAAAGATGTTCGCATATCTTTTAAAGCCAGACTCGACAAAACCAACCCTAAAGGCTTAACGATTGGTGAAAAAACAATGGTGACATTTGACACCATTATTCTCTCTCATGATTATGCCTCACGAAAACATGCCGCAAAAACTGCCATTGGCACACATTGTTTTATTGGCTGTGGTTCTATTATTTTACCCAATGTCACTATTGGTAATCATGTGATTGTTGCCGCAGGTAGTGTCGTCACAAAAGATGTGCCATCAAACAGTATTGTGGCTGGAAACCCTGCAAAAATACTACGTTCAGATATTCAAACCATTGAATACGGGATGCTAGCAGAATGAAGCAACTCGATATTATTATTGTTTCGTACAATACTGCCGAATACACAAAGCGTGCGATTCAATCTGTCTACGATGAAACCAAAGCAACAGAGTTTAATATTGTTGTGGTTGATAATGCCTCCCCCGACAACTCAGTTGAACTTATTCGTAAGAACTTCCCTGATGTTCAACTCATCGAATCGAAAGAGAATTTAGGTTTTGCAGGTGGTGTTAATCTTGGTGCTAAAGCCGTAAATTCTGACTATGTATTATTGCTTAATCCTGATACGATAATTCTTGATGGGGCTATTGACAAACTCATGCGATTTGCACAAGAAAGACCAACAGCAGGAATTTGGGGCGGTGTTACACTGAATAATGACTTATCACTTAACCCTAATAATGCTCGCGCAAGAATATCCTTCAAAACATTGCTCTTTAGCTCATTAGGGTTGAGCAAAATATTTCGCTCCAGTTGTTTTTTCAACTATGATAATTATGGCTGTTGGGATCGTAAAAGTATCCGTGAAGTAGATGTTATTACGGGCTGCTTCTTTCTTACACCAAGATCGTTATGGAATGAGCTAGAAGGACTTGATGATACCTTCTTCATGTATGCAGAAGAGGCT
>QOAQ01000162.1 GCA_003972955.1 Aquificaceae bacterium | reverse complement strand
AGTAAAGACCAATGTCCTACTACACCTGAAGGCATCCAAGTTACCGAGACAGGCTGTGAAAATGATACCGATAAAGATGGTATTGTCGATAGCAAAGATCAGTGTCCTGCAACAGCATCAGGTATCAAAGTAATTGAAACGGGTTGCGAAGGCGATACTGATAAAGACGGTATCGTTGATAGCAAAGACAAATGTCCTACTACGCCTGAAGGCACTAAAGTTGATGAAACAGGCTGTGAAGGTGACTCTGATAAAGACGGTGTTGCAGATAGTAAAGACCAATGTCCTACTACACCTGAAGGCATCCAAGTTACCGAGACAGGCTGTGAAAATGATACCGATAAAGATGGTATTGTCGATAGCAAAGACCAGTGTCCTGCAACAGCATCAGGTATCAAAGTAATTGAAACGGGTTGCGAAGGCGATACCGATAAAGACGGTATTGTTGATAGCAAAGACAAATGTCCTACTACGCCTGAAGGTATCAAAGTTGATGAAACAGGTTGTGAAGGTGACTCCGACAAAGATGGTATCATTGACAGTAAAGATCAATGCCCCGCCACCCCCGAAGGCACTAAAGTAGGTGAAACAGGTTGTGAAGGCGATGCCGATAAAGATGGTATCGTTGATAGTAAAGATCAATGTCCTACTACTCCCGAAGGTATCAAGGTTGAAGAAACGGGCTGTGAAGGTGATACCGATAAAGATGGTGTTGTTGATAGCAAAGATAAGTGCCCTAGCACCGCAGAAGGTATCAAAGTAAATGATACAGGTTGCGAGCTAGACAGCGATAAAGATGGCATTGTCGATAGCAAAGATCAATGCCCATCATCTCCTGCTGACACCGAAGTTGATGAAAAAGGCTGTAAAGTCGACAAAGATAGTGATGCTGATGGCGTACTCGATAGCCTCGATAAATGTCCGAACTCGCCAGCAGGAAGTAAAGTTGATACAAAAGGTTGCGAACCAGACGAAGACAACGATGGTGTCAGCGATAAAGATGATCTTTGTCCATCAACCGCCTCGGGAAGTAACGTTAATGTCGTGGGTTGTTCCGCTGATGAGAATATCAACCTAAAAGGCGTCCACTTTAAAACTGCCTCTGCGATATTAACAGCGAACTCCTTACCTATTCTTGATGAGGCTGCCAAGACCTTAAAGCGTCACCCTGAACTCGAAATTGAAGTGGGCGGACATACCGACTCTACAGGTGGAGCACTTGCTAATAAAATACTCTCTCAAAAGCGCGCAACCAGTGTTATGAGCTACCTTATAAGCAAAGGTATTGATGCGACTAAGATCACCTCTAAGGGATATGGAGAAGATGTACCTATTGCAGACAATACAACCAAAAAAGGTCGCGCAATGAACCGCCGAGTTGAGTTGAAAATAGCCAAGTAAGTTATTATGTAAGCTGAATCTATGACTTCACTATGCTGTAGTAAAGTCATGAAGTCACAAATTCAGGTTTAATAACTCCAAGCCCTCTTTGTAGCAATACAAAGGGGGCTTTTTATTTTGCAATAGATCTTTTGAAAGACACATCAAATACGTTACTCTACAATGCCTCGTCCCCGCTATTACTAACTTATAAAACTATGTCACAAGAATACCGTACAAAAAAACGTTTTGGACAACACTTCCTGCACGACCATGGTGTTATCCATAAACTCATCCAATACATAAATCCTAAAAATGACCAACAAATTATTGAGATTGGTCCTGGTATGGGGGCGCTCACTTTCCCTTTGCTTGAACATATCGAGCATATAGAAGTTATTGAAATTGACCGTGATGTCATTAAGCATCTACAGCAATTAGGTGGTGACCGTCTAACTATCCATAATATTGATGCCTTAAAATTTAATCTTGCCGATTTACTTAAAGGCACGCAGAAAATGCGGGTTGTAGGCAATCTGCCTTACAATATTTCCACGCCACTTATCTTCCACCTGCTGACCTATCAAGAGCACATCCAAGACATGCACTTTATGCTACAAAAAGAAGTGGTCGATAGAATTACAGCACAACCAGGTAGTAAAACCTTTGGTCGCTTATCGGTCATGGTGCAATATTACTGCAACACAGAATACCTCTTTTACGTTGGACCAGAAGCATTTAAGCCGCCCCCTAAAGTAGACTCTGCGGTTATTTGTCTGCAACCGTGGCAAGAAAAGCCATACCAAGCAAAAGATGTCGCTGTATTCGCTAAAGTCGTCACCCAAGCCTTTTCAATGCGTAGAAAAACCTTACGTAACACACTAAAAAAGCTCTTTACCACCGAGCAAATTGAAAGCGTCGGCATCAACCCTAGCGCGCGCGCAGAAACGCTAGATGTTAAAAACTTTGTTGATTTAAGTAATCTCACCACCTTAGAAGAACTACTGGCTATTCAATGACACCGATTCCTCTCAGCCTCTATATCCACATTCCTTGGTGCATAAAAAAATGTCCTTACTGTGACTTTAATTCACATCAAATTACCGATGAACTTCCAGAAAAAGTCTATGTGCAAGCATTACTCAAAGACTTGGAAGCCGAACTACCCGCTATATGGGGGCGACGTTTAGAATCCATTTTTATTGGCGGTGGCACGCCCAGCGTTTTTTCTGCTGAAGCTATCGACACTTTACTCTCTGGCTTGCGTACTTTATTACCCCTGCGCCCCAGCATGGAAATTACCCTAGAAGCCAACCCAGGAACTTTTGAGCAAGAACGTTTTAAAGCCTACCGAGAAGCAGGTATCAACCGCCTATCCATCGGCGTGCAAAGTTTTAACGCCGATCATTTAACAGCCTTAGGTCGCATCCACGACAATAAAGAAGCTATACAAGCCTCTCATATTGCCAAACAAGCAGGCTTTGATAATGTTAATCTTGATTTAATGTTTGGACTACCTAAACAAAGCACAGCGCAAGCATTAGGTGATTTGCAACAGGCTATAGACTGCCAACCTAGTCATATATCGTGGTATCAATTAACCCTAGAACCAAACACCTTATTTCATCACACCCCCCCTGCACTCCTACCCACTAACGATGATTTATGGGATATGCAACAACAAGGGCAAAGTTTATTAGAACAGGCTGGATTTTCACAATACGAAGTATCTGCCTACGCTAAAAATAATCAACGTAGCCAACATAATATGAATTACTGGGAGTTTGGCGACTATGTAGGAATTGGCGCAGGCGCTCACGGAAAAATAAGCTCACCTGACGGTAGTATTCAACGCTACAGCAAATATCGTCAACCTAAACAATATATGGATTTAGCGATTAATGGCAATGCCCGATCATCTGAGGAGCAATTAGAAAAAAGTGACCTACCTTTTGAGTTTATGCTGAATGCTTTAAGACTAAAACGGGGTGTAGAGATTAACTTGTTTGAAGAAAGAACGTACTTGCCTTTTGAGCAGATCAAAAAAAAGCTACAAAAGGCAATTCAAAAAGGGTTAATAGAAGATAACAATCAAATCATTAAAACTAGCCCTAAGGGCTGGGATTTTCTTAATGATACGATTGAGTATTTTATATAGAACCCAAAATCTATGACATCACTACAGTGAAGTCATAGATTTATAGCTTAAAGATGAAAACTAGAAACATCATCCTCGGCAATAAATTCTTCTTCCTCACCTGAACTAGAAACACTACTTTCTTCAGGAAATAAAAACTGCCCAATAAAGGGGGAAGTATCTGCTATTTGATCTTTTATATCTTCAATCCATCCTGACATTGGATTGGGTTCCATATAATCAATATCCATCCCCGAAACATAGATTTGCTCCGCTTCGGCATATGCCACAAATGGAAATAACACGCTAATGACGACGATGACTGCACCTAATACTTCTAACAACTTTTTCATTATTATTTTACCTTCTTATTATATTATAATAACAGCATTCTCCGAGCTGCTCGAAAAGATCAATCACTTAAGACGTTATTCTTATATTAAGAATTAAAAAACAACCATCAGTACTTGATCTTTCGCGGGATATTACAATATAACGAAATACTTATACAGTCTTTTTATTATAAATTTATGTTCCTATATTTGGCAATAACGGGGGCATGATCAGAAGGTCTTTCCCAGCCTCGTGGCTCGCTATCTACATAACATTCAATACACTGCTCACTCAATAAATCACTCGAAAGTATTAAATCAATTCTTAAACCTTTATTGTTTTGAAAGCCTCCACTGCGATAATCCCACCAACTCCATATTTCATCCTTTTGTTCAAATAAGCGAAAACTATCGACAAAGCCTACATCGCATATTTTTTGCAAGGCATTTCTCTCTGGTGTAGAGCAAAGGATACGCTCGTGCCAAGATTTTGGGTTATGCACATCTCTATCCGTTGGTGCGATATTAAAGTCACCTAAAATAATAAATTTAGGATAAGATTTTTTCTCTTCTGCTACCCAATCGGTGACTTTTTCTAACCAATCGAGTTTGTAGGCAAATTTCTCTGAGCCTACTTCTGAACCATTGACGACATATAAATTTAAAACCCTTATCCCCCCAATCGTCGCAGCTAAAATACGCCGTTGCGGATCATCGAGTTTAGGAATATCTTTTACCACCTCTTCAATCGGTAATTTGCTGATAATAGCGACACCGTTATAGGTTTTTTGCCCCGAAAAAACCACGTGATAGCCTGCGGTTTCAATGTCTTCCACAGGGAATTGATCATCCGTCATTTTAATTTCTTGTAGCACTAAAATATCGGGCTGCTCTGCGGCAAGCCATTTCAAGACATGCTCTAAACGTACCCGCAGAGAGTTGACATTCCAAGTGGCTATTTTCATATCATTACTCATGCTGCCGCCTCTTCTGCTAAACCCGCATGTCGCAATAAGGCATCTACCGTAGGTTTGCGCCCTCTAAAGGCAATAAAGGATGCCATTGCAGGACGAGAACCACCTTTCGTTAATATCTCAGATAAGAAATCTTGACTAACCTCTGCATTAAAGATGCCCTCCTCTTCAAAACGCGCAAAGGCATCCGCAGAAAGCACTTCTGCCCATTTATAGCTGTAATAACCCGCAGCATAGCCTCCTGCAAAAATATGCGAGAAACTATTTTGAAAACGGTTGAAGTCGTTTGCTTTAATAATGGCAACTTTTTTTCTCACCGCATCTAAGACTTGTTGGATTTGCTGTGCTGATTTAATAGTCGTATCTTGATGTATTTTCATATCAAATAATGAAAATTCTAACTGCCTTACCATCAGCATTGCTGACTGGAAGTGTCTGGCTGCTTGCATTTTATCGAATAAATCATCGGGTAGTTTTTTGCCCGACTCATAATGTGCTGCAAACATATCGAGGGTTTCTTTTTGCCAGCACCAGTTTTCCATAAACTGACTGGGTAGCTCAACCGCATCCCATTCCACACCGTTAATACCCGACACATCTAAGTAATCAACCTGCGTCAACATGTGATGTAAGCCGTGTCCAAACTCATGGAATAAAGTAATCACTTCATTGTGCGTCATTAAGGCGGGTTTATCGCCACTGGCAGAGGCAGAATTGCAGGTCATATAGGCGACAGGCGTTTGTAGCTTGTCCGCGTATTTAAAACGTCCACAGTAATCATCCATCCATGCACCTCCACGTTTATGTTGACGTGCATACAGATCAAAATAAAATTGCGCTTGGAGTTCGCCTTGTGCATTGAAAATTTCGTAGAAACGCACATCTTCATGCCATGTATCCACACCTTGCTTCTGTTTGATTGTGACGCGATACAGCTTTTCAACTAGCTCAAATAGGCCTTTTATCACCTGCTCTACAGGAAAATAGGGCTTGAGGTCTTCCTCACCAAAATCAAATAATTTCAGCTTTAATTTTTCACTCACATACGCCAAGTCCCATGGTTGCAAGTCATCAATACCATATTCTTTCTGGGCAAAGTCTTTGAGTGCTTCTATTTCTTTTATAGCAAAAGGATAGGATTTATCGGCTAGTTGATCGAGAAAACCAATGACTTCTTCCGCTGACTCCGCCATTTTTTTATCTAAGGATAAAGCAGCAAAGTTAGAAAAATCGAGTAACTTCGCCTTCTCTTGACGAAGCTGTAAAATATCTTCCATTAACTCACTGTTATCAAACTCAGGGTGACTACTATTTTCCGCCGCTCGTGTTACAAAGGCATGGTACACCTCTTCGCGCAAGGCTCGATCATCGGCATAGGTTGTTACCGCGATATAGGAAGGAAATTCTAACGTCAGCAGATAACCCTCTTGATCGCGCTGCTCTGCCGCTTGCTTCATCATATCTAAATTGGCATCCGATAAACCTGCCAACTGGGTCACATCATCTATTTGCTTTGTCCACGCATTCGTTGCATCTAAGACATTATCAGCAAAAGCAGAGCTTAGTTCAGACAGCTTTTTATTAATTTCACGGAATAAATGTTGTTTCTTTTTAGAAAGACTGACACCTGATAGATGAAAGCTTTTTAGCGCATTCTCAATTACCTTTTTTTGCGCATCATCTAGCCCTAACGCTTCTTGATTTTCTTGAATGGACTGAATTGCTTTAAATAAATCACGGTCTTGCCCCATTGCCGTGTGGTAATCGCTGATTAACGGCACACATGCGGTATAAGCATCACGTAATTCAGGCGTATTAACGACACTGTTCAGATGACTCACAGGCGACCACAATTTTTGTAAGGCATCATCCGCCATAGACAGCGGTTGCATTAAATTATCCCAGTTATAATCTGTGCTGGATGAAAGGAGGGACTTGCTTAGCTTCTTATTTTTAGTGATTAACTGCTTGATAGATGTTTGGGTCGTGCTAGGGTCAACTTTGGAAAATTCAGGAAGATGGTTACTCATAAGGTTTTGGGTCTATTTCGTAGTAAAAAGATAATAATAGCCTGTTTTTATCTCATAGCTTTAGCGTTTATTATCAAAAATTTTTAATTGCTCCCATAAAAAAACAGGTACAAAGACCTGTTTTTTTCTTTTTTGATTTAAAAAAAGCTATCACCATAGCCGATAAAAGAGATTAGCCAGCACTCTCTGCTACCTTAATTGGCATCTTAACTAGATATTGCTTTCCAGTAATGATACCTGAGGGTGTTGTCACTTTAATGGATAAAAACGCCTGTTTTCCAGCATCAAGTTCCGCACCTTCAATGCTTAAACCGTAAGAAAGCAAACCATTATAATTTGTACTAGGCACAGTAATGCTACTTTCAGATAAAATAGAACCTCCACCTTTCATTGAAATTTCTATTTTTGAGCCAACAGGAACAGGCTGTCCATTACGGTCTGCAATAGAAATTACTGCACCGACATAGCCACTTGTTGCATCTAACTCTGTTACTTCAGAACCATCTTTAGATAACTTAATATTTGATGCTGGTCCCGACATAATCATCACTAAGTCATCTCTAACATATATATTTTTATTAGAGCTACATTTATTATCATTATTTACAGTGCTACAAAGAAGACCATTATATTCTCCATCTTTATCATCCCATTCACCATTTTGATTAAAATCTTTAAGCTCATCCTCTCCCTCATCAAAAATTCCATTTTCATTTTTATCTAAAAAGGCTTCTGCTGTATCGGTAAATTTATCAGGAGCATCGTCTAAGAAACCATTTCCTGTGGAGTCTACAAAACTTTCTTCACCTAACATGGTTGCTAATATCGTCACACGTCCGTTAGATGGTCGTGGATTACTACTCCTCCACTCAACACTACAGGCTCCTTTCGTTGTCAAACATTCGGCGTCAATTACACCACCTTCGGTTGTAAAATAAATAGCAGAGCCATCGGGAACAGGGTTATTAAAGTGATCGGCTGCCCTGGCGGTGATTGCAACAGCAACGCCGTCTCTATTTAAAGCCTCTGGATTTAAAACTTCCGCAGATAAAGAAAAACTATCTTGATCGGCAATCCCTGTCGATATAATCAAACCTGAAGACTGTGTTTTTATTGTTTTTTCTTCCTCAACTTCAGCCATAACACGAACAGTCGTTGCAACAGATCCAGATTGCACGGTTGTTTCTACACTGCCATCATCATCACTGAGAGCAGAAGGAGGATCAAGCGTTATTCCTCCTGCTGTTGTATTTAAAGAAAAGTTCACTTTTCGATTACGAACAGGCTTGCCTTGCTTATCTTTGATAATAAATTTTACGGTACTGGTTTCATTTAAACCAATACCACGAATACCAATTGAGCTAGGAGTAGAAGAAACAAATGCCATTGATCCTATCGCGGCAGGTACAACTGTAATAGTCGATTTTGCACTAAAGCTATGCCCGTCAATGGTTGTCTTTGCAGTGACTTCATCTTTTCCGAGACACCCTTTAACGGTGTACTCCACTGTTGCTATACCTGTATTACTCTTTATAGGCCCTGTTACTGTTGCTTTGCCTGCATCAATACAAGCAGAGCTAAAGGTAACCGTTGCCATTCTATTGCTATAATTACCTGTTGGACCTACTAATGAGGAGGTAATTGCTGTTTTCCCGCCATCGGTCAATGTTGGAATGGTTATCTCCAGACTACCTTTAGAGAATCCAGCACCACTACCTGACCCCATTTGCATCAACTCAGGGTCTCTATCATCAAACACTGAACAGTTCTCAGTCTGTGTATCATCCAAGCCTACGACACAGTTGTATTTCAGATCTAAATCACCCGTCCAAGGTAAAATTGATGATGCATCTTCAATTCTATTATGGCTTAAATCGACGCGCGCACTATGATTAATATTAGCAATAGGTGAGACATCTTTTATTCTATTATAAGACAAATCAAGCTTGTCTCCTGAAATAGACTCTCCCTCTATACCAATATTTGCACTCACATTAGCAATTCCAGAAATATCACGAATATTATTATCACTCAAAACAACATTTTTTAACTTCGTGCTATTTGTTAAAAAATTGACATCTTTTATGCTTGTTCGTACTAACGTTAGACTTTCTAAATTTGTTAACGAGGACAATACACTTGCATCACTAATCGATGATTTATCTCTTGCGAAGTCAATAGATAATTTTTCCAATGAAACTAAAGTGGCTAAAGGCTGTAAGTTTTGATTTGTTAAATTATGTCCAAATATTTCTA
>QOAQ01000149.1 GCA_003972955.1 Aquificaceae bacterium | reverse complement strand
AGAGATCTCGTTGCAATAAAAAGAAGGGCATTACGAGAAGGTATACCTTATCAAACACTGGTTTCTAGCATACTTCATAAATATATATCTGGAAGCCTATGTGACGTTACCGCAAATACTTCAACAACATAGAGTTACGAGACTGTCCCGACCTAAAGTTGCTAGTCCATTTAACTATTAAATTCTCAGTAGAGACAAGGCATGACTTGTCTCTAGGAGGCTAAAACTGCCCTTTAAGCTCAAGCCTCACTGTACGAGGGTATTCTTCGTGTAAAAATGCGGATGATTTATCCTCTAAACGTACATTAGTTACATTATCAATTCCTAGTGCTAAGTCCATGTGTTTATTAAGAGACTTACTTATCCTAGCATTCCATAGGGTGTATCCCGCTACGTCTGTTGAGACACGATTATGTTCAATAATTTGCCCCGATACATGCTCTGCGCCAAGATATACTTGCCAGCTATTTTTATCCCATGTAAGACCGCTTGATAAGGTATGTTGAGGACGATGTTTTAAACGCTGACCATCTGCATCTTTTGCATTAAGGTATTGATAGGAGCTGGTTAATTTAAGCCCTTTTCTCAGAGCTATATTGCTTGCAAGCTCAATGCCTTTTAAACGTGCTTCACGCACATTTTTATAGGTTCTATTATTAATCGGTCCTGTTAGATCAATTAAATTTTTGACCTTATTATCAAAAATAGACACATCCACACTGTAGTTTTTAGCATGATAATTTGCACCTACTTCAAACGCATCATTTGTTTCTGGCTTTAAGTTGGGATTTCCTTTGATATTGATCGTACCCAATGAGAAAACATAATCCGCTGATGATTGCTTAATATTAGGCGCTCGAAAACCATGTCCATAACTGCTTTTTAAGATTAAATGATCCGTTGCATTCCATACAATAGAGGCACGCGGACTTGTCTCTTTACCAAAGGTTTCATGGTCGTCTAATCTTGCCCCTAAGGTCACTAATAAATTATCACTTAGGTCTATTTCATCCTGCAAATACAATGACTTAAAGGTAATATTGCCCTTACCTCCTTTAAGTCGTTTATGGGTTAACGTTTCCTTGCGATGCTCAAACCCTGTGGTAATTAATTGCTTTTGTCCGAGAGGAAAGCTGAGACTGCCATCAAAAGTGGTATCGTCGAGTTTTTGCTTAGGTGTTGCTCTCACCCCATTTGTTGCTTTATTGACAATATCAATACTATTTTTATACACCCGCAAACTAGCATCCATCTCTCCTAGCTTGCCTTTCCAACCCAGTGAGGCTTGTTTTCTATTAATATCATACTGACTTTGATAGCCTTTTTTTCGCCGTGTTTGTGTGTCATACCAACGGTCTTCTTGCCCTATCGTATATTCAAGTTTGATATTATTTTTTGCATTCGGTTGCCAGTCAAACCCCAAAGCTAATTGCTGTTTATCTCTCCCTTCAATAGCTGATTGCCCCTGTTTTAGCTTACTTTCGACAGACTCACGCCTGCTTTGCAAACCTCCAACACTAAACTGTAATTGCTGATTGACACTTCCGCTAAGGTTGAAATTAACCGCATGACCATCGCCATCATGTGCATGGTCACCATTTGCCATATATCCTGTTAGTTTAATATTTCCATGCATTTTTTTAGACGGCTTGCGTGTAATAATATTAATAACACCTCCTAAAGCATCTGCACCATATAAGACCGACATGGGCCCGCGCACAATTTCGACACGTTCAATATTGCCCACAGGAATCCAGTCATATTGATAATCTGTATTCGGTCCAAAATTATCATTGCTCGATGAAATACGTTTTCCATCAATTAGCATTAAGGTGTGTTTGCTCGACATACCGCGCAAGCTAATTCCTTTACGCCCTCCTGTACCAATACCTTGTAGCGTAACGCCTGTTGTTCCACGGATTATATCCACGATATTTTCAGCGCCCTTTTTTTCAATATCTTGGTGATTAATAACGGTAACACTAGCGGGTGCTTCGGCAGTATTAATCTCAGAACGTGTGGCGCTGACAATGACATCATCAAGCACGTTATTATCCTCTGTTGGACTGACCGCCCAGACGCTATTAATGGTACTTGCTATTACTATTGCCAATAATTTCTTTTGCATAGCCATTATCTCCTAGTGTGTTGATAGTCATAGTAAAGCAGGGTATGAAAATAAAGACATTGACCTATGCTAATTTTGCTGATACCGACGGTAGTGAAGAGAACCTTTAGGTCAAAACATAAGATAAGCTTATAGTAAAAAAAAGTGATTTTTTACTCATTCCCTTGGGGTAAGCGATTTTTCCAGAAGCGTGTTTAACGGCATTGATTGCCGCTAAATCTAAGTCCCGATCTCCTGTGCTTTGCAGTATTTTTATTTCACTAATCACGCCACTGTGTATCACTTTAAAGGAGAGTCTTATTTTACCTTGATGACCTCTCCTTTTAGCACGTTTCGGATAATGTTTATTATTTGCAATATACTGTTGCAATGTTGCTTTATACGATTTAACAAGAGCGCTATTTTTTGCTGAATTTTTTACAATAGAGGGTGAGGGTGGTTTTTTATGATGTGCTATAACAGCCACTTTTCGCTTCTTTATAGGAACAGGTTTAACGATCCGTTGTTGCGTAATATTAGGCTTATAAATAGGTCTATTAACAACTTGTCTGTGTGGAGTGGTTGCAGTCTTTTTTAGTGATTTTTTAGCCCATTGCTGAGTTATTACGCTAGAGGTTTTCTTCTTGGGCGTTTTTCCTTGCACGGGCTTATATCGTCTTGGGGCAGTTGTCACCACTTTTTTAACAGCTCTTCTTGGTATAATTTTTCTTACACTACGCGCAGGTATTTTTTTCTTAATTGTTCTTCGCGGTGCAGCTTGGTGTCTTGCCACAATAGGCGTAACTTTTTTGATCACTCTTCGCGGTATCACTTTCTTTACTCTACGCACAGCTGTTCTTTTCTTAATCGGTTTTCGTGGTGTAGCTCGATGTCTTCCCACAATAGGCGTAACTTTTTTAATCACTCTTCGTGGTATCACCTTCTTTACACTACGTGCAGGTGTTTTTTTCTTAATCGGTTTTCGTGGTGCAGCTTGATGTTTCACGATTCTTTTTTTGATAATACGCCGATGTGTGACTGCTTTTTTTGCTTTAGAAGGGGGATGTTTAACTATTTTTCGTTTCCTAAGTATTTTCTTTTTTTTAGCAATAAGCTTGTGCGTTTTTTTCTGTGGAGATAATCTCTTTGATGCTTTTATAGGCATTACCTTTGCCATTAACGGAGGCTCAGGCATCACTATTTTTTTAGGTTTAGCGGCGCTGACTACATTAGCTTGAGGGCTAATACGAGCGACTTTAATAGGGCTAGGAGGGGTAATGGATGTAATATTTTTTTTAGCCACAACCGATGTCACTTGTTCTTTTTGAAACATGCTAACGGTTAAAACAAGCTTCTCAGATACGGGCTTATCAGGTATTTTGTTATTTATTGTAGCGAGCCAAGCAAAGAGACTCGTATGAATAATGGCAGAAATAACGATAGCGATTAAATGATTATTCATCACTTTTCTACCGTCACAATAGAGAATTTTTTTAGCTTATTGACTTTTAGCAGATCAATAATTTGCACAAACTGATTAAAAACAACCTGCTTATCCACTCTAAAAATAATCGGTGTTTGTTTATCAAGCTGTTTTAACGTGGCAGATAATGCCTTTAGAGTGACTTTCTTTTCAGCTAGGTAGATATGATTTTTTACATCAATCGAAATAACGAGACTTTTTTCTTGAGATGCTTCGATGCTGGTTGCGCTTTCTGCAACAGGTAGCGAAACGTCAATTTGTCCTTGTGATATAAATGTCGCTGTGGTTAACACAATCGCCAATAAGACCAACATAATATCAATAAAAGGAATGACATTAATTTGGTCAAAGCGTTTCATTTGACTGCCTCACGCATACCTTGAAGCTCACGCCAGCGGGCATTTAATACATCGACTTTGCGTAGCAAACCGTTATAAAACATAATCGCAGGAATAGCCACAAACAAGCCCCCAGCGGTTGCTTTCAATGCTAATGAAAGCCCCGTCATAATGGTATGCACATCTATTTTACCGCCCTGCCCCATATCGTAAAAAACAAGAATAATACCCAATACCGTTCCTAATAAACCAATATAAGGCGCATTAGCACCAATGGTTGAGATAATGGTTAGGTTATTTGTTAACGCGACGTTGAGTTGGTCAGGGTGATTAAAATTTTCTACATTGACACGGGTATAGTAAAGGTATCTCTCGATAACAAACCACAGCATAAAAAAGCTCATTAAGCCCAAGATACCAAAGACTAAAAAATCAAGATTATGTTTAAGAAAAATCATTTTACTAGCCGCTAGTGATGAGTCTTATTTATTGTCTTTTTCACCTAAACTAACATTGATTAAAATCAAGAGTATGTGGATAAAATTCCCTAGTTCCCACGCTCCAGAGACTGTGAAAGTATTCTGGGACGAAAGAAAAATGAGGAAAAATTTTCCAGATTTCGTTCAAAAATGAATCTAATAGCAGGCTATTGGCTTCATTTTTGGGCGAAATATGGGGAATTTTCACTATTTTTATGAGTTCCACGAATACTTTCACAGTCTCTCCAGCGTGGGAACAATAAAACACCCTTCCCCTTAAAGTCCAAGCACAACTTTATCTTCAGGATAAGTCACTTCATAACCATACTCTAACTTCAACATTTTATTGGGTGCTAAATGACGCTCCCAAATAGCGATGCCTTTTTTATCTTTATCATTATTGCGCGTTGGTTTATCACCTTTTAGAGTGACTTTTATATCTTCATTCGCAGGTACGGGAATCATATCGCTAAAGCTAATATCGTAGGCTTTATTATGCCGATTGACGACGGTGAAGTGGTAGTTGCGTTTGACGGTTTTGCGTTTGCCAAATAACAAACCATCTTTGCCTTTTTGATCAGGATCAGGAATAAATTTGATCTTGACTTTATCATCTTCGCCAAAGGAGAGTTTGATCTTCTCGCCTGTTTGGTGCATGGCTAAATAGCTATTGCCGATAAAGTTACCATCACGATGCAATACGACGCTACCTGCTAATAAAGGGGTTTCGCCTTGATAATGTGTTGTTGCGATGAGCATGGCGCGCGGGTCGAGGCGTGGCACGCTGGCTAGGCTGACTGTTGCGTCTAAGTTTTGTGATTGCAATGTGACGCGCCGTTTATGACTGCCTGATGCTAAGGTTAGTTTATTTGGCACATTATATTCTGCGGAGAAATTGGCGATGCTAACGGTGCTGATATTGGCACTCATCGCCCGTTTTTTTCGCATCGGAGCAGGTGCGGGAGCCGCTAATGTCACGCCCTCATCCATTTCCATGCTATCCATACTATTTTTTTCTAGCATTGGCATTGATCGTGGCATACTTTTTTGCATCAATACTTGTTCAGGCATGAAATCAATGACCCATGGATTAAGCTGGGGTAATTGCGAGCCTGCTGAGGGGCGCAGTGTTGATAAGGTCACTTTCACATTATTCCAGTCTTCACCTGTGCGTTGGGTGATTTGGGCAAGGGATTTGAGCTGTATTTTTCCTGATTCGGTATCAAGGTCTGCATCATAAACAGGATTCCAGCGTGCGCCACGAATTTGGTAGCGTAGCGTTAGTGCCAGCTCGGTTGCTTTATTGGCGGTGATATTGAGGACAGCGGTGCGTGTACTGCGTTGATGTGTCGCCACTTGATTTAATTCTTGTTGCGCGAGCTTAATATTTTTGTCGATATTTTTAATACTTTTTTGTGCAGCACGTATCTTTTCGTGTGTTGCCGCAGTCGCTGTGGCGAGGGTTTGCCATGCTGTATTCCATTGTTCTATCGGCAGTTGTTTGTAGCTACTGGTCTGTGCAGAGTCGGAGCTGTTGCTATCACTTGCCATAGCGCGAATATAAGTGAGTTGATCTTTGCTTTCTGCCAAGCTATCGACTAAGACTTGTTTTTCTTCATTGAGTGATTCAATTTTGTCACGCAATTTTTTTTCATTTTCTTGCACTAGCTCTTTATTAAAGCGTTGCTGTAACTCCACACTGCCTAGCTGTACCCCTGCCGTGGCATTCCCCGCCACACGTAATGATGACTCTAATAAGCCCAATGGCAAACCTGTTAATGCCAATGAATGCTCTCCCGCAGGAACAGAAACTGTTGCAACACGCGTGATCATGGCACTATCAGGGTAAATCATCACCTGACTGATGGTTGAATCGACATTGACCTCCTCGGCATAAAGAGGCGCGAAAAGTGGGTAACTTGCGAGAAAAACCGCTAAACTGAGAGATATATTTTTTTTCATGATGTTATCCTGTCGTTATTTTGATTTTTAGGAACGTGTACGGAATAATTTCCCGACGTTCTAACACAGAATTTTTATTTCAGATTAGATGAACTCATAAGGCGCATAGTCATTCTACGCAACGAGTGAGATCATCTAAGCTGGGATAAAAAGGCAAGTTAGAGCTTGGGAGGTTGTTTCGTACACGTTCCTTTAGTCTGTTATTATCAGCAATTGTTTCAAATAAAAGTACATAACCCCATTATGCCCGCCAAGCTTGTTGATTCCCATTGCCATATCGACCTAAAACCGTTTGATAATGACCGTTCGGCGGTATTGCAACGTGCCAACGCCGCATTTGTAGACGATATTATCGTACCCGCCATTACTGCAAATCATTGGGAGCATCTCAAAAGAATTGCTGATAAATATAGTAGTGTCCACCCTGCTTATGGTTTACACCCCATGTTTATGTCAGCGCATCGCGTCGAACATTTGGATGATTTGGAGCGGTGGCTACAGTCGGAGAACGCGGTTGCATTAGGCGAGTGTGGTTTAGATTTTTTTATACAAAGCGAGCAGTCAGAAGCGGCTAAAAAAGCCCAGTTGCATTTATTTAGCAGTCAATTATCCATCGCCACACAATATAAACTGCCTGTTATTATCCATTCCCGTAAATCATTGGATTTAGTGTTAAAAGAAATAAGGCAGAAACCAACACTGCGTGGTGTGGTACATTCCTTTTCAGGCAGTCAGCAACAGGCGCATCAACTGATAGATCAAGGCTTTTACTTAGGTTTTGGTGGTCCTATCACCTATACTCGTGCTACAAACTTACGCCGTTTAGTAACGAGTTTGCCACTGGATGCCTTATTATTGGAAACCGATGCACCCGATCAGCCCGATGCTTTACATTATGGACAGCGTAATGAGCCTGCATGGTTACACACTATCGCGCAAACGATCGCCGATTTACGGCATATCACTTATGAAGAAGTGGTGACGACAACGACACAGAATGCTTATGCACTTTTTCAAATTAACGCCCCTCAAACGAAACGAAACTCATGAAATATATACTACCCTTTGTAATGGCACTCGTTATTTTAGCGGGTATTACCTTAGCGATTACCCCCTTTGTTTTCGATTTTTTCTTTCCGATCAAAGAAAATGTTATACGCGAAGCAGACCCTGAGGCAGCAGAAGATGCGCTGAATGTCTGGTTTTTATCACCAAAGGCTAATTTTAGAGATGTCGAAGCTGCGAGACAACGCTCACAAACAAAATCGACGGCTTGGTTTGTGTTTAAAGTAAAGCGAGATGCCGTCGAGCGTTTTATTAGTGCGAAAAAGTTAGTGCAGCTTGATTTGAATGATGAGATATTAAACACCACCTTCTTTGCCAATTCCCCACCATTTGACTGGTGGCAACCGAAATCACTTGGGCGAAGCAGTTATTTTAAGGGCATCGATCAAGGACGACACCTTGCTCTTATCTATAATGCAGAAACAGAGTCAGGCGCATTAGTAAGCTCTATCTCTGCCAATATGGGAGATAAAAAACCGTGAGTATCCATGAACGTACAGAATTATTAATAGGAGAGGAAAATTTATATTTTTTACAGCATAAGCATGTCCTAATTACAGGGATAGGGGGTGTGGGGAGTTTTGTTGCCGAGGCGATAGTCCGTGCAGGTGTCGGCAGAATAACGCTTGTTGACCACGACGTGGTCAGTCTATCAAATATGAATCGTCAATTAGTCGCATTGCATTCAACGCTTGGGCAATCAAAAGTAGAGGTTATGGAAGCCCGTGCCTTAGATATAAACCCTAATGTAAACATCACCCTTGTGAAAGATTTTATCAAGCCAGAAAATATTGGTGACTTGTTAAAAGAAGGTTCTTTTGACTATGTACTCGATTGTATTGACTCTATCTCTAGTAAAGTGGCGCTAGTAGTAGCGTGTCAACAACAGCATGTGCCGATTATCTCTAGCATGGGGGCTGGCGGGCGTATTGATGCGAGCAAAGTTAAGGTATCAACACTGGATAAAACCATTGTATGTCCTTTGGCACGAATGATGCGCCAACGGATGCGTAAAGCAGGCGGGTCTTTAACATACCCTGTTATTTTCTCTGACGAGATTCCCCGCAAAGGAACAGAACATCGTCCTATTGAAGATGATGCAACTGCTCATCCACGCTCAGTTAATGGTACAATCTCCTATTTGCCGTCGTTGTTTGGTTTGAATATGGCGGGCTATGTACTTCAACAATTTATGAAAGGCTTGTAATGTCTGCATCATCCTCTAAAAAAGTAATTTTTGCCGCACTGGCAGGTAATACCGTTATTGCTATCACCAAATTTATAGCATCGGCGATGACAGGCAGTGCTGCCATGTTTTCCGAGGGTATTCACTCGCTTGTCGATACAGGCAATCAGTTTTTATTACTCTATGGGATGAAAAAAGCGGCACGTCCTGCCAATAAAGAATTCCCTTTTGGACATGGTAAAGAAATCTATTTTTGGAGCTTTGTGGTTGCTATCTTAATTTTCTCTTTAGGCGCTGGCATATCACTTTATGAAGGTATTCATCACGTCATAACCCCCGCAGAATTAAGCGACCCCAGCGTAAACTATATTGTATTAGGTTTAGCCTTCTTGTTTGAAGGTGCTGCTTTTATGGTTGCCTTAAAAGAATTTAAACAAACCAAGGGAAAACTAGGTTATATCGAAGCAGTAAAACAGGGCAAAGACCCTTCCATGTTCGTCGTTTTATTTGAAGATGGCGCAGCAATGATAGGCTTATTGGTTGCTTTTGTCGGTATTTTTCTTGCACAGACAACAGGCATTGCAGAGTTTGACGGCATCGCCTCAATCATCATTGGACTTATCCTTGGTTTTACCGCTTTATGGATGGCAAAAGAAACCAAAGGCTTATTAATCGGTGAAAGCGCCAACCCCGAAATTGTGGATGCAATAGAAGAAATGGTCAATCAAATAGACCCTATTGAGCGCACCAATGAAGTTCTCACCATGCACATGGGCCCTGAATATATCTTAGTCAATATCAGCGCCGACTTCGTGCAAAGCGCATCATCAGACGATGTTGAAAGCTCTATCGCACTGCTTGATAAGCGTATAAAAGAACGCTTCCCGACTGTGAAGCGTATTTTTGTTGAAGCCGAATCGCGCGAGCATTTTTTATTGCAGGATGAGGCGGAGTATCAA
>QOAQ01000025.1 GCA_003972955.1 Aquificaceae bacterium | reverse complement strand
ATAGACCGCGACGAAATAATAATAAAACAAAGGGGATAAGTAATAAGCTCAACCAAATTCCCGCATTATTCCAATATTCAACCTGTCTATTTTTATTTTTCAATAACTTTTCATGTAACTTATCTGTCTTTTTAGCCGAGAGTTGTTCAGTAAAATATTTGACATCTTCATCTCCTAAGCTTGATAGGCGGTAACTTCCTTTACCTGCACTGGCAACTTGGCGCAACTCACTTTCATTGAGTGAGGCGATAACAGGGTTGCCTTGCTTGTCACGTAGTACACGCCCACCCGCTAAGGGAATGGTTGCTCCTTGTTTCGTCCCTACGCCAAGAATAGAAACACTATAGCCTTTTTTACTCGCTTCTTTGGCACTAGCAATGGCGTTAGATAAGTTTGATACCCCATCGGTAATTAAAAGAATATTGCCTTTTTTAAAATCACTTTGTTGCAATAGTTTTACGGCTTCATTAATCGCTAAATCTACACGACTACCTTGCGATGGCATGGTACCAGGCCCTAAATACTTTACTTGCTCAGTGATATTGTTGACATCATTAGTGAGGGGAGACACCGCAAACGCATCCCCTGCAAAAACCACCAGCCCCGTTTGTCCTTGTTTGCGTAAATGAAGTAAATCAATTAATTTAAAACGTGAACGAACCAAGCGCGAAGGCTTAATATCGTTAACGATCATCGAGGTCGATAAGTCCATTGCCACCACTAATCCCTGTTGTGTTTGAAAGGCGGGTACGGAGCGTTTTTCCCAGCTAGGCCCTGCCAATGCAACAATAGCGATGAACCCCGCTATAGCAAAACTCAGCAGAAAATACTTATTTTTTGCGGTCGATTTAGCAGTCAACACATAAGGGCGCAGATTTTCATCAATAAAATCATCCCACGAGTTTGCCCCACCTTGAAGCTGTTTGAGCCACCATAAAAATAATGCTAATACAGGCAGTAGAAGAAACCATAATGGGTATAAAAAATGGAAGTTTGCAAGCATGTTTATCCCCCTGCGCGATTGCGTAATACAATCGCTAAACTTAAAAAGAAAAGGGCGATGGAAAGTGGCCAAAAGAACAAATCAGTACGTGGTCGCCATTGCTCTTGGTCACGAACGATAGGTTCTAGGCGGTCTAACTCTTCGTATATGCGTTGAAATTCTTGGGTATCACGCGCTCTAAAATATTTACCTTTTGTCATCTTGGCTATTTTCTTGAGTGTCGCTTCATCTAACGCAGACGCCGATTGGAAAAAGCCACGATTTTGCTGTGCATCAGCCCCAATACCAACGGTATATATTTTTAAATTTTGTTGTGCAGCAACTTCAGCTGCTTCATACACGCCAACACTCCCCGCCGTATTTTCACCATCGGTGAGTAAGATTAGAACATGCTCATTATCATCTTGAGTTCGTAGGCGTTTAATGGCTAAACCAATCGCATCACCAATCGCTGTTTTTTGACCCGCTAAACCGAGTGCAGATTCATTTAAGAGTCGCAGAACAGTTTGGCGATCAAAGGTTAAAGGGGCTTGTAGATAGGCTTGGTCGCCAAATAAAATCAAACCAATACGATCCCCTTTACGCCGTTGGATAAATTGACCTGCAACAAACTTGGTTGCTGTTAAACGATCAACCCATTGATTTCCCACACGATAATCTTCCTCGCGCATACTGCCAGAAAGGTCTATCGCCATCATAATATTACGACCCTTAACGGGTAGACTCACATTCTCACCCACCATAATAGGGCGGGCAATGGCGGTGACAAAGGCTATCCAGCCGATCATACTAAACGCCATTATCCACCACGAAAAATTATTAGAGGTATGACTAGCAGGTGCATGTTGAAAGTCACGTAAAAAAGGCACATGCAAGGCTTGTTCCCGTTGCTGTTTTACGGGCTTGATAAAAAATCGCACAATTAAGGGAAGCGGCAGTAATAAAAACATCCATAACCATTCAAATTCAAGCATGATGTTCACCTTGTTCGTTACTACTTGCGTCTTTCTTTAATTGTTGTTGCAACCAATGTTGGGTAAGACCTAATAAAGCAGGGCGATTATATTCTACGTTGGCACGATAAGGTTGGTCAGAAAAGGCTTGTCCTACGCCATTGGTAAACGCTTGAGTTGCACCGTGTTTATTTAAAAATTCAAGCCAAGCTTGCCCTGCTAAATTCGCCGTTGCATCACGACCGTATAAAGAAATAGCGGTACGGCGCAACAAGGCTGATAATTCTGTGAGCAATTCTTTAGGGGTTAAGGACTGTTGTTGCAGGCTATGAAATATCTGTATCGCTTGTTCAATGATTAACTCTTGTTTGGTTTTGCGTTTACTCCGAATGTAGAGATACACCGCGAGCGCTATCATCAGACAAAATAGCACTAACAATCCCCACCAGCCTGGTGCTAATGGCCACCAAGAAACATCACTAGGTAGATGTATGTCTTTTAATTGTGCTAAAGGGTCTTTATTCATAAAGCACCTCGGATAAGCTTTCCAAGACGTTGGTTATCATCATCATAGGTGGATATGTTAATGAGATGTGCTTTAGTTCTATTTGCCAACTGCTTTAATTGTTCGCTAAGTTTTTGATGATTTTTTTCGTAATCACTACGCACTTTTTTATTTGCAAAGTTAATGCGTAAAAATCGTCGTCCATCAGTAAGAGAAAAACGTTGTTTTTTGGTGGATGAAATTTCTGGTAGATGCTCTTCAAAAGGGTCGCTAATACGGATTAATGTAATAGCAGCATGGCGACTAATAGAAAGTAATTGCTTCTCCGCCTCGTTATCCAAACCACGAAAATCACTGATAATATACACCTGTGAACCGGGTGATGTGACACGACGTAAACGTTTCCATGAGAGTGCTAATGGCTCTGATATTGTACTCGCAGAGGGCAAGTTCGCATGCGTTTGTAAGGCTTGGGTATAATCTGCTAAGAGTTGTAATAACTGCAATATTTTAGATTTACTACGCGCAGGGCGGACTTCACTGTGCTTGTTTGCACCCACCACCATGCCACCCGCTCTATCGCCGTCCAACCAGCTTTTCCACACTAATAAACTAGCTAACTCCGCAGCAAGTACGGACTTGAAACGACCGCGTGTAGCAAAAAACATCGCAGGGCGTAAGTCCGTCCAAATAAGAATAGGGCGCTCACGCTCTTCTTGGAAAACTTTAGTATGGGCAACGCCAGTACGTGCGGTAACACGCCAGTCCATCGCACGAATATCATCACCAGGAATATACGCACGTGACTCGGCAAAATCCATGCCACGTCCTTTATAGACAGACAAGTGTTGCCCTGCCTGACGCGCACGAATTTTTTGTTTGCCACGCTTTAATAAATGCGCGCTACGTTGTTGGCGCAAGAGAGAGTCCAAAGAACTCTGAATTAAGCCATCTCCTTTGAGTTCATTACTTAGCATGACTATGGAACAGCCACCAATGACAGTAATTTATCGATGATTTTATCACTGGTATAGCCTTGCGCTTCCGCTTCAAAACTCAAGATAATACGATGACGTAACACATCGTGTGCGATCGCTTGAATATCATCAGGGCCGACATAATCTTTACCTTCTAACCAAGCATGGGCACGCGCACAGCGGTCAAGCGCCATGGTTGCACGCGGGCTACCACCAAAGGCAATCACGCCTGCTAATTCTTTGTCGTAAGCTTCAGGGGAGCGCGATGCCATGACCAACTGCAATAAATATTCTTCGACATTATCCGCCATGTAAATCTGCATAACGTCTTGGCGTGCCGCCATGATTTCTGCCACTTTAATAACAGGCTCACTGACTTCATCTTTATCTTGAATATGACGCAATGCCTCATCACGGTTTAAACGTAAAATTTCTTGTTCTGCGGCAAGGTCAGGATAATCAACCACCACATGCATTAAGAAACGGTCTAACTGCGCTTCAGGAAGATGATACGTGCCTTCCTGCTCGATAGGATTTTGTGTCGCCATCACCATAAAAGGTTCAGGTAGCGGATGCGTTGTCCCTGATACCGTAATTTGATGCTCTGCCATTGCCTCTAATAAAGCCGACTGCACCTTAGCGGGCGCACGGTTAATTTCATCCGCAAGAATAAGGTTGTGAAATAAAGGCCCTTTTTGAAATTGGAATGTGCCATCCTGTGGTTGAAATATCTCTGTACCCGTAATATCAGCAGGGAGTAAATCAGGAGTAAATTGAATACGGTGAAAATCCCCCTCAACCGCTTCACTTAATACTTGAATCGCCCGCGTTTTAGCTAAACCAGGCGCACCTTCAACCAGCATATGACCATCGGCTAACAATGCCACAAGCAGTCGATTGACCAGTTTTTTCTGCCCTATTATTTTACCTTCGATAAACTCTTGAAGCTTGTCAAAACTTTGTTTCTGCGTCATTCTAGTTCCTAATTTAATACGTGATATTTTTTTGAGTGGTAGCCTGTATTGAGGTATGAAATACGTGCAAAACTATAGGCTATCGTACCTATGCAATCACATTAATTATCAGTAATACATTTAAGCAAGATCCCCATCCATCAAAAGACGTTAATATTCTTTTGCTGAACCTTAGCTGAATTTTTATATCCCTGCCTGAAAAGTCAAGCTTGTTAGCGATGTACTATTGATTTTTTTAGGATGAAGCGCATATTTACAGTCACCTTTTATGAGAATTTAATTATGACTATGCAAGCAACGATAGAAAGCAAACTAACATCGGCACTTAATCCTGAAATATTAGAGGTTATCAACGAAAGCCACATGCACAACGTACCTGATGGTTCAGAGTCACATTTTAAAGTCGTGGCAGTAAGTAAAGACTTTGAAGGCAAGATGTTAATCGCACGTCATCGCATGATAAATGAAGCTCTTAGCGTGGAATTAGACGGCAGTATCCATGCACTTTCCCTACACACCATGACACCTGATGAATACTTTAAAAAAGCAGGTAAAGTAGCAGATTCGCCAGAATGTTTAGGTGGTTCAAAAGCTTAGGGATATTTGATAATGGACGATACTCAGCTACTGCGCTATAGCCGTCAAATACTCCTGCCCGATGTGGATATTAACGGACAACAAACCCTACTCAATTCTAAAGTGCTAATTATCGGCATGGGTGGCTTAGGCTCGCCCGTTGCCTTATACCTCGCCTCCGCAGGGGTAGGCACACTCAGTATTTGTGACTTTGACCACGTAGAACTTAGCAACTTACAACGTCAAATTATCCATAACAACAACAGCATCGGCTTATCAAAAGTAGACTCAGCAGAACGCGCCATACAAGCAATCAACCCCGACATTATCGTCAATAAATATGCCAAAAAATTAGTCGGAGATACGCTTAATAAAACTGTTAAGGAACATGACTTAGTAATTGATTGTAGTGATAATTTCGCCTCACGCTTTGCCATCAATACAGCTTGTGTAGAGCATAAAACACCGCTAGTTTCAGGCGCAGTCATCCGCATGGAAGGGCAAGTTAGTGTCTATGACAGCCGTGATAAAACCTCCCCTTGCTACCAATGCCTCTACAGTGAATCAACAGAAGTAGCCGACACCTGTAGCAGCAATGGCGTATTAGCCCCCGTCGCGGGAATCATCGGCTCGATTCAAGCAACAGAAGCGATTAAATGCTTATTAGGCTTGCCGACCTTACAGGGACGATTGTTGATACACGATGCTAAGTATATGCAGTTTCGGGAGATTAAGCTGAAGCGTGATGTTAGTTGTCCCTGTTGTGGGTAAGCGGTGAAAATAGCAAGATAGTCTGGGTTGAGGTACGAAACGTGGAAGTATAATCAACCCACAAAACCTTATGCGACTTTGAATTCTTGTAAACAAGGTGAGGCTAATAAGTTGTGTATTTCATCTGTTTCAATTAATTCAACGCCTGTATGTGCATACCAAAGTGCTACTTCAGGGTTGTTGATGCTGTATAGCATCCACTTCCAATCACCTGCCCATAGTGTTTTCTCTGCGGTTATTTTTTTATAATCACAGATTAAAAAGTCAGGCTTAAAGTCCATTGCATTATCTTGGGATTTTTGATTGTAGTATTTCACTACCCATCCTACCAATATCTCGCTATGTTGTTGTACATAACGTAATGCTACTGAGTTAAAAGAGATAATGATACATTGTGACGCATAAGGTTTTAATAAGCGTAACAATGCTTCCATCACAAAGTCTCGTCCCCATTGCTTTAGGCTTTGTACTTTGATTTCAACAAACGCTTTGGCATTTGGATAGCGTTGCAATAATGCTAATACGTCAGATAATAAAGAAATAGGGGTTGGGTAATGCTGATTATTAAAACGAGTGGATTCATGAATACTAAATTTCTGTAATTCATTATAAGTGTGATCAAAAATAGAAATATCTTGTTTCGCAGTACGTTTTAAGTCTGCATCATGATGGACAATAAACTGCTGGTCTGCCGTCATTTGTACATCAAATTCAACGTATCCTACGCCTGCTTTTAATACCGACTCAATTCCTTTATAAGAATTTTCAGGAAAATTTTTGTTATCGCCACGATGAGCGACTAATTTTTGGGTAATAGAATGATTCATAATATTGTTGTAGATTTTAGCGGTAAAGAGTTTAAAGCAATATTAGCATGTTACTATTTAATTATATGGTTATTTGTTCTGTGATAAGTTCAACTTATTGCGAATAAAGTATATTTTTATTGTAATTTATTTTAATTAGTGGAATTTTTACCTTATAGATATTCACCTTAATCGGTGAGTCCTATAGCTGTTGATAATTTATTGGCTCACGGATTCAGGATTCATTTAAATATCCGTTTAGATTATAAATATAAGTTATTGTCTAATAAGAAAAATAATGATACGTTTGTACTCGGAAATAGCTCGCATTCAGTACTAATTTTAGCCACGCTAATCGTTGCTCTCTATCACTATGAGATGCGCCACCTAAGATATTCTAATCAGATGTGAAAATTCTGTGTACTTCATGAATTCAGGTTAAATATATCCCCTCACGAGCTTATTTCCCCAATATGACATTATTGAGAAAGTACTAAAAAGTATGGAAATTGTATCGAAAACAACTCTAATATGTGAATATTTTCTGACCAAGTGTGGTTGATCGTCATCTTTAGTCTTTGTTTGATACCCATCATTGATACAAACACGTATCAAAGCAGATTACTTATCCTCAGCTTTATTTCAAACTTAGGGACAAGGATTCAATACATGCAGATAACGGAAGATAAAAAGGCAAGTTAAGTCGTGTAGCTTATTGAACCCCTGTTCCTTATTACTCAAGGGACAATTCAGTGAAGAAACAAACAGTCGTTATAACTTATGGCACGTTTGACTTATTTCATATAGGTCATCTCAATATTTTAAAAAGAGCTAAAAGGCTTGGTGATAGACTCATTGTTGGTATTTCTACCGACTCATTTAATCTAAAAAAGAATAAAAAAACGGTAATTCCGTATCATGATCGTGCAGAAATTATTAGACATCTGCAATTTGTAGATCAAGTCATACCTGAATCATGTTGGGAGCAAAAACGTAAAAATATTATTCAGCATAATGTTGATATTTTTGTGATGGGGCATGACTGGGAAGGTAAATTTGATGATTTGTCCTCATTATGTCAGGTGCAATATTTACCACGAACAAAAGGCATCTCTACCACTAAAATAAAAACCTATTTAAAACAACATAAAGCCCCAAAAACGTCCTCAGTAGAGCTTGCCAGCAATTATTAATAAAAAATAGCACCCCCAATCAAAGGAGAAAATTAAACTATGGATAGCCGATATGCAGATGTTAATGTGGTTGTTTATTTTGCAGGAAATATGGGGAATATCTATCAAATAGAGCAATGGATAAAACCACTGGAACAACTTAATATAGTGGAGAAAATTTTAGTTGTGACCCGTGATATACATATTTATGAATGGATAGAAAGTAACACTCAATTTCAACTTGTTTATGCTAAAACAATGAGTAGATTATTGAAGTTATATGAAAATAATCATTTTAGATGCATTCTTTACGTTAATAATTCCTGTTTAAACTTCCAATCGCTGAGTAATAATACTGCATTGCATGTGCATATCAACCATGGTGAAAGTGAAAAAACATCCACGTTTAGTAATCGTGCTAAAGCTTATGATTTTATCTTTATTGTTTCAGATGCTGCCTATAAAAAATACTCTGATAATTTAATCAATATTGATATGGATAAATTCATAAAAGTAGGACGACCACAGATAGATTTTATTGAACCCATTGAACGACCTACCAATAATAAAAAAATTATTTTATACGCACCGACGTGGGAAGGCACACATTACTCAATGAACTACACTTCATTGCCTGACTATGGTCTTGATTTTGTCAAAAAAATACTAGCGCATAAAAATTACTACCTTATTTACCGCCCACATCCTAATACTGGTTCTAGAGACGAACTTACTCGGCAGATAGATAAACAAATCAAATGCATCGTAAATAAATCTCATTCAGGAAAGGTTATGACTTCTGAAAATATTAATAGCGTATTTGAGTTAAGCGATCTTGCTATTTTTGATAATTCAGCAGTGACGGTTGATTTTCTTGCCTTTGAGAAACCTATGATGATCACCGATTTTTTCTATCGCCAAGAAGGGCAAGTCGCCGCGAAACCAAAAATAATTAAAGCCTGCCAAATAATTGATGATGATAATAAAGATAATATTTTAAGCTTAATTGAGCAGGGGCTATCTGAAGACCCTAAAGCCGTTCCACGTAAAGCGATAAAAAAATATTTTTTAGGTAATTATGCCCGCGGAGAGAGTACAGAGATGTTTATTACGCAAATTCAGAAACTGATTAAATTAGCAAATGAGTTAGTGAGGTAGGCTGTGTTGAGGTACGAAACACGGAAGTATAATCAAGCTACAAAACTTACGTGCTGCTTAAATATTCTATCATAAGCCATGAATAAGAAAGATGATGACGGAGTATCTAAAATACTACCCCCCCTTCCTTTTTATCTGACTGTTAATTAGTATATGGCTAGATTGGCTAGATTGGCTAGATTTAAAAAGGAGGCTCTCAATGAATTGGCAATTAGAGCATAAAACACCGCTAGTTTCAGGCGCAGTCATCCGCATGGAAGGGCAAGTTAGTGTCTATGACAGTCGCGATGAAACCTCCCCTTGTTACCAATGCCTCTACAGCGAATCAACAGAAGTAGCCGACACCTGTAGCAGCAATGGCGTATTAGCCCCCGTCGCGGGAATAATTGGCTCGATTCAAGCAACAGAAGCGATTAAATGCTTATTAGGCTTGCCGACCTTACAGGGACGATTGTTGATACACGATGCTAAGTATATGCAGTTTCGGGAGATTAAGCTGAAGCGTGA
>QOAQ01000130.1 GCA_003972955.1 Aquificaceae bacterium | reverse complement strand
GTCTAATGATTCCGTACCAACCAACAGGTGATCTTTTCCCAGCGCCTTTTCCTTAATCGTAAGAGATCGTTTATACAAGGGTTCCGCTGCTTCGTACTTGCCTTGGAATCGGTAAATATTTGCTAACTCATTCTGAGCATCTGTCAAATCAATACTTTTTTTACTCTCCGTTTTTCTAATTTTCAATAACTGCTCTAGCCATTCTTGTGCCTGAATATAATCAGCCGTAGTTCGTGCCATTTGTCCTGCTACCAATAAATATTCAGGATTATTTTCTTCTAGCACCACTGCTTTTTTATACTGCTTCATTGCTTTAGCATAATCCACACGGTTTTTTGCTAATTGCCCACTCTGAAAAGCGGCAAGGGCAATAGCACCTGAGCCTTTTTTGACAATATCATCAAAGGCTTTCTCTGCTACTTGGGTGTCACCTTGTTGTAAACTACTACGGGCTTTTTCTATTTGTGCTTTAGGCAGTTGGTCTTTGAATTGTTGCAGGGCTTTATCAGCAGACTCGCGTTTTTTCTTTTCTTCTTTATAACTGGCTTCAACATTAACGAGTTTTTCTTGGACTGCTTTTAATTCTATGGCTAATAATTGCTGCTGTTTTTTATATTTTGGGGGAGTATTAGCAGATTGTATGCGCTGAATTAAACGATCTTCACGTGCCTTGAGCATTTTTTCAAACTGATCTTTTGTCAGCCCCTTATTATTATTGATAATAACATCATGCCCAGCACAAACCGCATTGCTGTTATCACCTGATACCGTTTGTTTACAGTTATTTGGAGTCTTGGCAATAACTGTTGAGCCAAGTAAACCTAAGATACAACACAGGATAATGAATTTATTTTGCATTATTAATGCTCACATCACCTGCTGCATTAATGGCATTAGCATTATCGCCTGTAACGGTCTGTTTAACAGAGTCTGGCGTCTCAGGTTTTTTATTTACATCACCCTTATTATTTTTTTCCTTACTACTGAGTGAACCACCACCATTATTAATCATCACATTTCCCCCTGCATTAATGGTATTGCTTCCTGAGCCTGAAACATTCTGCTCCACTGTTTTTTGTGGCACTACGGAGTCTTTTATTATCGGCTCAGGCTTTAAGCTCAACACAAAGCCCGCAATAATTACCAATAAAGCCAACACAAAAATTAAATTAATCGCTTTACTCATTAAGCGTTCGGTGGCACGCCCAGAGAGTTTATTATGGCTGTTAGAAAATATCGGTTTAAGTAATAAGGCAAGAACAAATAAACCAAAGCCCGCTAAAACTAAGGGGTGCTTAAGATGCTCGATCCAAACTGCTACATTATTCATTACTATCACCCTGTTCGGTTATCATTCAGCAAAGCATAATGAGTTAAAAAATGATAATCAAGCTAGTACAGTACTAGAAACTTCCTTTGGTAGTTTATGTTTAGAGAACGAAACACGGGTATAATGACAGGGTATTAAAACAGTCTCTAAAACACTACATTTTCATAAATATCTGTCAATTTTAGTTCTATCTGCAAGGAGGTCAAAGAAAGTATTTCTTGATGTTTATATTCATGAAATAGCCATTCATCTTGCTTAATTTTACGAAAATGTTCTACCAAACTATTTTCTGAATCAACCATTATATATTCTTGTAAACTAGGAATAGAGCGATACAAAGTAAACTTTCCACCTCGGTCATAACGACGTGTAGAGGGTGACAGCACTTCAATAATGACCGTGGGGTTTAGTAAGCTGCGGTCATTATCGGCAAGTTCTGGTTTACCGCAGTAAACAGAAATATCAGGATAGGTATCAAGCCCATTGGGTGTACTGACTCTCATATCACTATTCATGGGCTGACATGGCTTTTTAGACAGCATATTAGCAAGATGGCGTAAAATATTTCCTGCTATAAGCGCGTGGTTAAATGTACCCCCTGTCATCGCAAAAATTTCACCTTGATAAAACTCATGTTTAACATCTGACTTTGCCTCTAAGGCTAAATAATCATCGCGTGATATTGCTTGTTTAATACTCTGCATTTTACCTTCCTCTCCTTCTACCCTGTCATTATAGCATGGCAAAATATCACCTACCGTTAATAGCGCTTCATATAAACCTAACACTACTCCAAAATTAGCGTATAATACGCTCCCCCTCTTTATCTATGTGTGCCAAATGTCAGAAGAAAATACTATCAGCTTTGCCGATCTCAAATTAATTAAGCCTTTATTACAAGCGATAGAAGAAACAGGTTACGAAGTACCTTCTCCTATTCAGGCGGAGAGTATTCCGCCTTTATTGGAGGGGCGTGATTTATTAGGACAGGCGCAAACAGGTACAGGCAAGACAGCTGCGTTTGCTTTGCCTTTGCTTTCTAATATGGATTTATCGAAAAAGAATCCTCAAGTTTTGGTGCTTGCTCCGACACGAGAGTTAGCTATTCAGGTCGCTGAGGCGTGGCAAACTTACGCACGTCATATGAAAGGGTTTCATGTAATGCCTATCTATGGTGGTCAGAATATTGGTATTCAGTTACGTCAATTAAAACGTGATGTTCATGTGGTGGTTGGCACACCTGGTCGTGTCATGGATCATTTACGTCGTGGCACACTTAAATTGGGTGATCTTAAAACGGTAGTGCTTGATGAAGCGGACGAAATGCTACGCATGGGCTTTATTGATGATGTTGAAACCATCCTTAAAGAAACGCCTGATGAACGTCAGGTGGTGCTATTTTCTGCCACGATGCCAACGGCAATCAAGCGTATTACTGCTCGCTATTTAAAAGATCCTATTGAGATTAAAATTAAAAATAAAACCTCAACCGTTTCTACTATTAAACAGCTTTATTGGAAGGGTAAAACCTATATGAAGCTAGACGTGCTAACACGTATATTGGAGTCGGATGATTTTGGTGCTGTCATTGTGTTTGTGCGTACAAAGTCTATGACGGTAGAAATTTCAGAGAAGCTCGAAGCACGTGGTTATGCCTCTACGCCTCTAAATGGCGACATAAAACAAGATTTACGTGAGAAGACGATTAATCGTCTTAAAAAAGGTGCTTTGGATATTATCGTGGCAACCGATGTTGTTGCGCGTGGCTTAGATGTCGAGCGTATCACGCATGTTATCAACTACGATATGCCACATGATACGGAGTCTTATGTGCATAGAATCGGGCGTACTGGTCGTGCAGGGCGCAAGGGAACCGCGATTTTGTTTATACCACCTCGTGGTGATCGCATGTTGCAGTCGATTGAGCGCTCTACAGGGCAAAAAATTGAGCCATTGAAACTCCCTTCACAAAAAGATATTACCGATAACCGTATCGCGCGCTTTAAAGAAACGATTATTGAAACCATTAAAAATCAGAAACTTGAATTCTTTGATACTCTGGTATCTGAATTAAGTGAAGAAAGTGAGCTAAGTAGCGCGCAAATTGCGGCGGCATTGGCTTATATAGCACAACGCGAACGCCCTCTTGTCGATCAAAAAGGCGCTATTCCTGACTTTGCCTTTAGTAGCCAAAATGATAGTAGAAGTAATCGCCGTGACAACTCGAATAATCGTAGAGATAATAAGCGACGTGATAACAGAGGTCGAGCTAATGAGCGAGGAGAGCGCACAGACCGTAAAAATAACCGTCGTAATGATCAAGAAAGCCCTAGACGAAATAATCCAAAGAAAAAATCATCAGAAAAGAAAGATGATGTTCCAATGACAGAATACCGTCTCGAAGTAGGTAAAGATCACGGCGCAGAGGCACGACATATTGTGGGCGCATTAATTAATGAGGCAGGCTTAGAAAGCCAGTATATTCAAAATTTAAAGATCAATAATGACCACAGCATTGTGAAACTACCTGAAGGAATGCCTAAGGATATTTATAAGCATCTTTATAAAACATGGGTAGCGGGTCAGCAAATGAAATTGCGCGATCTTTCTAGCAAAAGTGACCGTAAACCACGCTCTGACAAGAAAAAATGAACCAATATTGAATCCGTAGATAGATACAAGGCATGCCTAGTATCTACGGCTCATACGAAAAATCAACGTTCATTACTGACCCCACATGAACTTTACTTTGTATAATCAAAAAAGCTTTTTTCAGACTATCGGGGTTATCCATCACGCCTGAAATAGAGACTCCTCCCAAAACTAAAGCAACGGATGTGACTGCCGCTAATGTTGGATTTGATATTGCTTCATTCATTTTAGAAAGCGTACATTTGCTTTTTATTGTTGACGACATGGCTAGCTCCTATCCACTTGTTACAAATAATTATTTTTATTTTAAGCTTAAAAAATAGCCTTACTTTCTTCCGTATACAAGACTGTTACGCCAAGCGGTCTGTATACACACACCACTTGTCTATCTTACTTTTATTTTTTGAGTTGTCGGACAGCCTCCTAGTACTCCAGCAACATTGTTGGAGTACTAGTCTTTTCTTCAAAAACACTTCTTTACTCTCTAGTTAACTTTAGGGTTTATACTCTTCTGTATGAAAATTGGAAAGTTAGCACAGCAAACTGAACTACCTATTGAGACGCTACGTTTTTGGGAGCAACAAGGCTTATTATCGCCTAATACTAACCCCCATAATGGTTATCGGAACTACTCTGAAAAAGATAAACAGCAGGTAATATTCATTCAAAGTGCCAAGGCTGTTGGATTTTCTCTAAGAGAAATCAATGACCTACTTGCTTTACGAGTAGATGCTGAAAACTATAGTTGCCATGATGTAAAGTCCATCGCATTGAACAAGCTGTCAGAAATAGAACTTAAAATTAGTAAACTAGAGAAAATGCGTACAGCATTAAAATCGATTACCGATATTTGTTGCGGTGGTGAAGAGCCCGCGACTGAATGCACTATTCTAAATAGCTTAAACAAAGCGGGGAATGACTTATGAATATCGCCCTTTTTTTTGAAAACTTCCTTAAATTATCACTCGATGCCGCCCCTTGGTTAGTTTTAGGTTTAATAATTGGTGGATTGATTAATACAATTATTCCAACGGCATGGCTTGAGAAACATCTAAAAGGAGAAGGCTTCTTACCTGTTGTAAAAGCCGCTCTATTTGGTGCACCGTTACCACTATGTTCCTGTGGCGTATTACCTGCGGCACTGGGGTTGCGTAAAGCGGGAGCATCAAAATCAGCAACGACTTCTTTTCTGATTTCCACACCCGAAACAGGCGTTGATTCGGTCATGATTACCTATGCCTTATTGGGGCCTTTAATGGCAATTACACGTCCTGCTGCCGCTATTCTGTCTGCTATTACCGCTGGATTATTGGTCGGGAAAAGTGAACAGGGAGAAACAAAAGAAAGTGCTAAGCAACACTCACATGCAGAAACTATCGTTAGCTGTTGTGCAAACCCCATAGAAACTGCCTCTCATACATCAAGCTGCTGCTCAACAAGCACTGCTAATAGCGAAAAAGATTCATGTTGTGGCACAAAAGACAATCATCAAAAAACCACCTCTAGCCTAGTTTCTGGAATAAAATATGCGTTTAGTGACCTTCTCGATGGTATTATTTTCTGGCTATTTATTGGTGTTTTATTCTCTGCAGCTATCCAAACATGGGTTCCTAGCGATTTTTTGAGCGTATGGGGAAGTGGTTTACCTGCCATGCTGGTAATGATCGCTATTAGTATCCCTATGTATGTTTGTGCTACAGCTTCTACACCTTTAGCAGCAGGACTTATGATGGGTGGTATTTCACCTGGAACAGCATTAGTATTTTTACTCGCAGGACCTGCAAGTAATATTGGATCATTAGGCGTGATAAAAAAGGAGTTAGGTAAACGTGCTTTAATCGCTTATTTAACAGGTGTAACCGTCATTGCAATTCTTTCTGGATTACTTTTAGACTGGTATGTAGAAAGTAATAATATCAATATTCAAGCACAGATTAACGCGAGTGAGGACATACTACCTGTATGGTTATCTTGGCTTGGTTTGATTATTATCTTAGTCGCCAGTGCACGCTTATTATGGAAGCGTTATCGCTAATCAACAAATTCATTCCAAGTATATTGAGGGTCTTCGTCATCCGTTACTTTTACCCAATATAAGTCACCCGAATTTCGCCAAGGGTCGAGCAAAATACCATCATAAAAACTTGCACCTTTGGCTTTTACCACCAATGAATTATGCTCGTTTTTCAATCGTCTGTTAGCGACCCCTCTTGCTAAATCAAAGGTTTTAAGGTTTTTCTTTTTCATGTGAGCCGTCATATCCTCAGCCCACTGCCAACATAAACCACGGTCACGATGCTTAGCATTAACTAATACATTTTGTAACTGAGGTGGATAAACAAGATGATATTGATTTGCTAAAACCATTGGATAAACAACCGCATCATAAGCAATTTCATCCGCTTCAGCTTGGCTTGTATTTGGACCTAATGCCTTCAACGCACGAGAAAGATCGGCAATAGATTTTTTTTGTTTATTGGTAAGAATGCGAGCAACTGGACGTTTGTTATTAGTGTCCATTTTTACATTATCGTAAGTTACACTACAGCCATTAAGCATTCCCAAGCCCACAATAAATGCAAGCATATAAATATATCGACCTAATAAATAACTTTTTTTAACTAAAAACATGCTCATCTACTCTTAATACCATTTTTTATAGACTGAAGATTATAACAAACCTCATTTATCCCACACCAATATTTAACTTATGTGAAGTACGTTAAAAAAAAGATAATAGATGCAAATATAGTTAAGACTTTACTTAGGAACATGCCTAAAACAATGATTATTCATCTTCCCTATGTTTATCGGACGAACTTACTGATTAATACAGGTTGTTTTGCAATATCCCCATTAATTGGTTCTACTAAAATAATAATAGCTCCAATGATAATAATATAGATTAGCTTTTTCATAGTTCCCCCTATCGCTCAGCCGAAAGCGTTTATTATTTTTATTTATTCTTCCGTTAATATAGACTGTTTTTTAAACCATCACTATTCTCATATCTACCGCTAGTCGATAAAGTTGTAGTTTTTTAAAAAAAATTACCCACATCAGGTGAGTCCCACACAATGCGTTGACCATTATCATAAGGATCACTAGAGCGACAGGCGCTAGGGTAGTTTTTATCAGGATTTAAAAAACGTCTAACAATATTTTTTGCACAAGCAACATTGTATAAAACCGCATGACCTGATGCTTTAAATTCATGATATTCACTATTGGGCAAGTGCGCTGCAACGGCTTTTCCCCATTCTGGAGGTGTTGCACTGTCTAGTTGACCTGCCAAAATTAAAGTAGGTTTATCGGTAATAACAGGCTGATGAAAACTATCATCGATTTCTTTTGATCCCCATACATTACACAAATCATCTTTCACTGAGGAGAGTTGCCAACGTTTTAAGACAGGGTAATATTGGTATTTTTTATTGATATTATTAATATAAGCTTGCTGATTCCTAACCTCATTCTCATTGCACTCTACTTCCATATAGACAGGGTTGCTGAAACTTTCGTCTAACATCATATTCAAAGAGTTTTGTGCTAAAAACTGTACAGCATCGTGATTCCCTTTATAGAGAGAGTCGATTACATTCGGCACTGCGATAACGGTACTGATGCTATAGCCCGCATCATACAGTAGAGAGAAAAAACGTGAGGGTGTTAATATGAAATCAACTGACTTTTCATTATGCTTTAGACTTAAAGTAAGCGGTTTTTTTTGTAGTCGCCGCAAAACAATATGTAACTTTTTCTTTAAATGTGAGTATTCCAACGCACAGGTCAGATCATTTTCACATGCTTTCACTATACCTTCTACCGCATCAAGATAAAGGTCTGGCATAGTTTCTTCACCATCTATTTCTTGCGGATAAACAGAGTCTAGAATAATACTTTTTACTATATCAGAGTGCTGGCGTGCGACTTCTAACGCCAGACGTGTACCATACGATGTACCGTATAAGTGCCAAGCATCCACTTTTAGTAGATGCGCTAAGTCGGCTATATCATCTGCATTTTTAATCGTTCCTAAATGATGCAAGGCATTGATTTTTTGCTTATCACGAGATAATGCTTGATGACAATTAAACAGTAATTGATAGCCTAAACTCGCTTCTTCTTCGGGCTGTAAATTTTTGGCTAGCAACGCCAATGTACCTTGAAAAAAATGATCACAATGCAATGCTGGCTCACTTAACCCTGTGGCTCGCGAGTCATATAAAACAATATCGTGCTGCCAGTCGTTATCTTTGATACTAGGCAACCAAAGGTTATTTATGGTGTTCTCATCTAGCCATGCTGAAGCACCGGGACCACCTGCAATATTTATAACAGGATGATCACTATTACGCCAAAAAGAATGCCGAATAATCACGACGGGTAAACGAAAGAAAGACTCACCCTGCTCTTTTCTGGTGGTCATATAGCCACATTCGATACGTTGCATGGTAAAGCCAAACAACCATGCATAGGGTTTATAGCCATTAGGAAAATGTGAGACTCTAAACCAGCAATCTGTGACCTCAAAATGAGCACCATTGCTAAGTTCGGCATTCTTAATTTTTAGGGTATAACGATAAATTACCATTATAAATAACAGTAAAAAAATAAACGTGATACTAGAAAAAAGAAGCCTTCTCATTTATTAAATAATTGATAATAGAAATCAGGAAGCATATTTGTTTTCCAATAATTGAAATACTGCGAATAAGCCCATTGCCTCACCGCCTTTGGGACGACCTGTACGATGACGATTATTCCATGCCATCATATCAAAATGTACCCATGGGGTATCGGCATCGACAAATTCATTCAAGTAAAGTGCGGCTGTAATCGCGCCCCCATAGCCTTGTGGTGAGCTGTTTAGCAAGTCGGCAATGTCGCTGTCTAAATAACTACGATATGGTTTGTGCATGGGTAACTGCCAAACTAATTCGTCTGCCTTTTCTGCGGCTTGATTAATTTCTGATACTAATGAACTTGTATTACTAAAAAAAGCAGGTATTTCTGTCCCAACTGCAACTCTTGCTGCGCCTGTTAAGGTAGCAAAATCAATGAGTAAATCAGGATTATTTTCCCCTGCTTTGGTTAAGGCATCGCATAATACCAAGCGCCCTTCTGCGTCTGTATTATCTATTTCTACAGTTTTACCTGAGCGTGTTGTTAAAATATCGCCAGGTCTAAAGGCATCATTAGAGATAGCATTGTCTGCCGCTGAAATAAAAACGTCCAAACGCACGGGTAATTTCAAGGACATAATAAGCTGTGCCAAACCTAAAACATGCGCTGCACCTCCCATATCTTTTTTCATAATACGCATAAACTGCGATGGTTTTATATCCAAACCACCTGTATCAAAACAAACGCCTTTCCCCACTAAGCTAACCTTAGGATGAGATTTTTTACCCCACTTTAAACGAATCAAACGTGGTGTATG
>QOAQ01000131.1 GCA_003972955.1 Aquificaceae bacterium | reverse complement strand
GAGGTTACTACGGCATGAGCCACAAGCTATTGATTCCACAGCGGTTTAAAAAATACCCGCTTAACCTACGGGTGAAGCTAAGATTTTTTAATTCCACTGTGAAAACAATATCTTGCCCCTCATATCCGCATTAACCTCACGGATTCAGGTCTAAAGCACAAAACCACCGATTGATACCATTCCAAAAATAGAGCAACTATTACAATATCAGTTATTTAATAATTGATTTGTCGCTAATAACAACCGCTGTGCCGTTGCTTGCTTGGAATTTTACTAATTGGCTGTGCATTTCGGTATAGACATTAAGGTAAGTTGTCCCCGCAGGTGCGCCCTTTGTAGGATCAAGAATACTGCTGTGATTACCCTGTGTAAATCGTACAATTCTTGGTGAACCGATAGAGACCGTATTAACAGAATCGGATGCTGCGGTTGCGCCGAGTACAGAGGCAAGAATTTCGGTACTGGAATTAGGTACAGTTAAATCTGCTGGATGATCTTTGCTACCATCACCAACGACTTCTATCATGTGGATAGGGTGAATATCAGCGGCGTTCATTGCGTAGTTTACAGGGTCGGCAGAGTCGAGTATCCATTGTGAGCCGAGTAAAAATTTACTGTAGTTATCACCCGTTACGCCAAGTGCCGCTAAACCACCTTTAACAATAGGCCCGTAGGTAGCAGAGTCTTTTAGGATAGTGCTGATACTTGCGCCAGTGGTGACTAAAGAAGTTGGCATTGATTTAGTTTCAACCCCAAGGAAAGGGACACCGATTATTCCGCCTAAGGAGTGCGCGACAAAACCAACACGGCTTGCATCAATATTAGGAATGTTTTTTAAACTCTGTCGTAATACCAACAAGTTTGAAACACCTTGGCGGATATTATCGCGTGAGGTGAGTAGGCTTGTAAGATTAATAAAGTTATCACCCGAAGCATCAACAATACCATCAGGAACAGCTGCTCCTGTGGTGTTATCAAGGTAATCAATCCCAAACGTTGGTTCTACGTCATTAGGGAAGGGCGTGTTGCTAGCGTGAAATGGGTTGCTACTATCGGTTATACCATGTAAGGGTAAGTCGATAGCAATCACGGCAAAACCAGCCTGTGCCATAGCATCGGCATAACCTAGCATATCGGTACGCACGCGGGTAATTCCATGTTGATAAATAACAATAGGCCAGCCCGCAGTTGGCATGGTTTTCCCTGAATTGGCGTTTGGTGTTGTCATCATCACGGGGATTGTGAGTGTGCTATTGGCAACGGGTGTTGTATTGATGCGTGTGAGTGGACTACCACCTGCACCTTGCCAATGTCCTGTTTTCGCGGCAGTAGGGTTTGCGGTACTTGGTATTTCTAAATAATAAGGTACGTCTAGCGTACCAATAGAAACGTCGGCGATACCGGGGAAAAGAGCGAGAATATCATTGGTAGTTTTTCCTGTGGGTGCGACAACAATCTTTCCTGCCGTTGCATTCGCTGCGAGCGTACTTAATACAGGGGTGATTGATTGGGTGGTAAACGACCATGTTAAAATAATTTTATTTTTATCAATACCTTGTGATACTGCAATCGCTTCCATATTGGCAATAAGCTGTCCCAAAGGAGCTAATGCCGCGTAGTCTGTCCCCGCCAGTGTGCTACTTTTTGCAATAGAGTAGGTGGAAGGGGCTTGTGCGGGTAAACCATCAGAACCTTTAATGCCATTGTTTAATGCAACTAAGTAACTGGTGCTTTCTTTTAACGGTTTGCGCGGTATTAATGCTAAGGTCTTTAAGTCTGCACCTGTTGGAGCAAGCATAATATCGGCGGCGGTTAACTCGCGGGTCACGCTCAATACTGCACCTGCCGCATTTTTTACAACTTCAAATACACGAACGGTATTACCCAGAATCAAACTGTTTGGGTCAAGTGACATGCCAAAGTCAGCGGTAATAGGGATAGATGTTGAAAAGCCGTCTAGCTCATTAGCGGCAGCAATAAGAGGGTTATTGCCCGTATTAGGGATATTTAACGTGCCATCTTTTGAGCCTGCGAATAATAGATCATTAGTGGTAGGAATATTACCGTTAGCAGGGTCAAAAATAGGCCCGTGGGTTGCTGTGGGTTCAGTTTTGTAAGGTTGTGTAAAATCATGCTTAGAAGAACCTCCACCACAGGCGGTCAAAAGCACGGCGACTGATAATGAAGTCAGAATAGCGGGGGCTGTTGTTAAGAATCGCATGGGAGTTCTCCTTAAAATTTGTAGTTGATTTGGGCGCTAACGATGTCAACGTCATTGTTGTAGAGACCTTTTACGGAATAGCCTTTATCGCCGGGGTTATCGATAGCAGTTTCATCCATAAATAAATGTGAGTACCCCACATCTAGCGACATTTTCTTATTGAGTTTGTAGCCTGCACCAACAGATAGCCATTTACGATCATTGCCTGGAATACGCGGTGTTCTATAGCGAGCCGAAGGAATGGGCTCTTCATCTAAGGCGATGCCTGTTCTTAGTGTTAATTTATCGTTGTATTGATAATTAGCACCAAGAGAAATACGGGTCACATCCTGCCACTTTTCAGGGACACGCGAGACTTCTTTGCCTGTTGCTTTTTCTGTTATCAATAACTCATTAAAAGAACTCCAGCCTGTCCACGTAATATCACCGAGTAACTCTAAACGACTATTGAATTTATGCGCTAACGAAAGGGAGAGTGAATCAGGTAAATCAAGAGAGGCTTTGATATCGCGATTAGTGAAATTATTGATGCCTGTTTGTGCAATCACAGGAAGCAAGCCTGCATTCACATCAAACTTTGCTTTTCCTGTTAAGGAATGTGATATTTTTGAGCGGTAGCTAAGCCCTATGCGCGTTACATCCGAAGGTTGATAAAGTAGCCCTACATTAAAGCCATAACCAATACCATCACCTTCAATAACTGCTTGTGTATCATTCTCAACTTGAGCTGCTTTAGGGTAAGTTTTATTGCAGTAATCAATTAAGCTGGTTGAGTTCGTTTTTGTTGCAACCGCAACCCCAACTTTGCGACAAGCACCCGCAGAGTCAACCGCACTCGCTAAACTGACCTCAACATACTGTGCGCTAACACCTGCGCCAAGACTTAATTTATCGTTCACTTTCCATGACAAAGAAGGGTTGATATTGATACTTTTGAGATCTGTTTTTGTCGCTTGATAGCGTCCGACCCAATTATTATCGTATTCAACTTTTGAACCAAAAGGAGCATTTATCGCAATACCAAAATTCATGCGGTCATTAATAGGGCGCATATAGTACAAGTTAGGTACGACACCGATATTGGTATGTTTTGATTTTTTAACACCATTATTCGTTGCAGCCCCCAAAGAAGCAGGCGGCGCACTTCCTTTATCTTTAAAATCAACATCTGCTGCAACAATATGCAAGGTGCTTGATATTTCTGCTTTGCCACCATTATGCTCAGACAAATAGCTCATCCCAGAAGGATTAAACCAAATAGTAGAAGTATCTTCCGCAACTGCCGATGCTCCAGCAAAAGCCTTGCCCATGCCAGACGCGGAGTTTTCGATAATCGCAAAACCCGCCGCTGAGGCTGCTGACGACAGCATAATTGAACTTAATACAAGTAAAGAGCAAGAAGAGCGAAGAAGGAGGGGGTGTAATTGTGATTTGCTATACATATTATTTTCCTTTGATGGAGAACTAAGGAGACGAAAGCGATGATTTTTTAGTTGATAGGTAGTCTGACCCACTGGATAAAGATACCCTATGTGGTAGTGATAAGCTACTTTATCAAAGCTGATGGATATTAGTTTTGAAATAGTGCTTATAATATGATCTGATCATGAAAAAAGAAGTATTTATAAACTAGACTTTTGTAGCGAGATATACCTGCGAAAGCAAGAATATGAATTTCCACGCCCATTAAATATAAAAAGTGTAATACTCAATGATTGTAAAACCCACCTTATTTTTCCTCCTTGGTCCAGCGGGAGTCGGTAAAGACACCTTGCTGAATAAACTTAAAAAAAAGCAATACTCAACTAAACAACCGCTAGTAGCACATCGTTACATTACCAAGGCAATTAAAGAAAACGATGAAAATCATATAGAGATGAGCGTACTCGATTTTAATCGTCGTAAAGAAGCAGGTTTATTTCTTTTTGATTGGGAGTATCAAGGCGGCTCTTACGCAGTAGGTAAAGAAGTATTGCAGTGGTTAGAATCAGGGCAGCATGTGATTGTGAATGGCTCACGCCCTTATCTTGCGACAGCACAAGCACTGGTTCCTGACCTTGTGCCTATCTGGATGACTATCTCAGAAAAAGTATTAAGAAAACGTTTGATAATACGCGCACGAGAAACAAAGCAAGAGCGCGAACGCCGCTTAAAAGAAAACCATGAGCTGGAGCGTTTTAAGTCAGACCGTTGTGTGTCTATTACCAATGACGCGAGTATGAAAAAAACTATTCGGCAGATACTGGCTTTAATTGAATCACCCTAAACCTCAGCAAGTTTTTTCTGTAGTCGAGCAATAAAATCATCCAGAGCAGGTAAGTCTAAATTAGCTTCACGCTGTCGCTGTCCCCAAACACATTCAGGAAAGTAGCTGTCTTCCTTAAAGCGCGCCATAATGTGCCAATGAACCTGTGGCAAGTAATTGGCAAAGGATGCAATATTAATTTTTTCTGGCTGGTAGTAATCAATCATCTCTCGTTCAATAAGGTCTAATAGCTGCCAAATGTGCTGACGTACTGCTGGTTTGCACTGGCTAAACTCCTTAGTTTCTTCTTTGGTAAAAATTTTCAGCCACGGTATTTCATTTTCTTCGACTTCAATACGGACGAAACTGTTTTCGTAGACACTGTTTTTTGTTATTTTCATTTCTTTTCCTTGATTTTTATAGTGAGAGCGTCAATTCTTAAAGACTATGGGTCGTCTATTATTTTTTATTTTATTTATTATTAGCATTATTGCTATTGTGTATTTTTTGCGTGTACTTTGGAAGAAGTTTAGGCAAACGATAACGGGTGTGGTGGAAAAAGGTTCTGATATAGCAACTCAGCAACAGGAAAAATGGAAGCGTCGAGAACGTCGTAAAAAATTACCCCGCGAAATTCAACAACTGATCGTGCAATATGAGCAGTTATTAGAATTAAATGATGATTTATCGCACACATGGCAAGAAGCCTTACAGCCTGCCTATCGTTCTTTGGGGGATATTATCCATATATTGAGTGCATCACCTAAAAAAATGAATAAGGTGCGTAACTTATTTAATACCAGCCTACCCGCATTAGATAAATTTGTTGCGACGCTAAAAGAAAATCAACAATTTATGAACCATGAGGAGGCGCAAAAAGTAAAAGAAAATATAGCGCTGATAAATAAAGATTTACAACAGCATGAACAAATTTTACATAAGTCACGACGCTTTGATTTTGATGTATTAATGGACGTAATAAAGATCCGTTTAAAGCGAGATTGAAAATCAATTTTTTTGCCTCTTGTCTAACGTTCTTTTTTATCGCATAATCCGCCGCGCTGTAATTAATTCGGAACTCTAGTACTCCATCAAAACAATATTGCTGGAGTACTAGCTTCTGAACACTATGGTGATCTGCATTGGTTCTCTCGCAGCGATAAACTACGAACCCCGCCAGGCCTGGAAGGGAGCAACGGTAGTAGTGGACTCGGGTGCCGAGATGTAGCTGATGTAGATCGCCACTTTATTTTATCTCCCTCCTTCCCGTACACACATTTTTTGTTTAAGTTTCCCCTCGTTTGATGTGTTCGTGTTACTCACGAAAAACCGTACCACTTAAACTATCCCGAATTTCAGTAGGTTTTGCCAAATTACCAACCTTGTCATCTAACACACCATCTAAGCGTTCCCCTAAGCAAGTAATAACTTCTTGGCTAGTTCTTGCTGGCACTTCTCCCGTTAAATTAGCGCTAGTTGAGACTAATGCCGAAGCAAAGGCGTCACAGAGTTGTATCACGGGTTGGTGTTGTGTGATGCGTATGGCGAGGGAGTTAAACTGTCCTGTTAACCATTTGGGTGTTTCTGTTTTTGCAGGGAATATCCACGTGGTTTCGCTGGGTTGTGTATAGGCGTGTTGTTGTGCGCTTATCGGCAGAAGAAAGGGGGCGACTTGAGAAAAATTAGAAGCGATTAAGATTAGACCTTTATCAATGCTACGTTGTTTTATTGCTAATAAACGCATGACGGCAGTTTCATTTAACGGGTCGCAACCTAAGCCAAAGACAGCTTCTGTCGGGTAAGCGATGACGCCACCTTGCTGTAGTGGTTTGATGAGTTTTTGTGGGTTCGAGCTAATAATCAATAAAGAGATCCATTAGGTTTTAACTGAAAATATCATCCGCATTAAGTCAGAAAGTGAGGAGGCTTCCATCTTTTCCATGACTTTTGCTCGATGCGCTTCGACAGTTGACTGGCTAATATTAAGATCATAGGCAATGACTTTATTGCGTTTCCCTGCGACCACTTCTTCCATAACTTCTTTTTCGCGTTGTGTTAGTCGTGCGATACGTTCTTGTATCTCCGCTGTTTTTGAGGCTTCACCGCGTTGTTTAGCATCCATTTCTATGGCACGATAGATACTTTCTAGTAGGGTTTGTTCATTAAATGGCTTTTCTAAAAAATCCACTGCGCCCGCTTGCACGGCTTGTACCGCCATTGAAATATCGCCATGACCTGTGATGATGATGATAGGTGGGTGTAAATCAAAACTCGCAAGATGTGATTGCAAGGCTAAACCACTCATGCCCTTCATGCGGACATCTAATACTAAGCAACCAGGGATACTGGCATCGAAATGATCTAAATACGATTGTGCAGAGTCGTAGGTTTTAGAGTGCAAGCCGATGGACTGCATTAATAACTGCAAGGCATCGCGGACTTCTTCGTCGTCATCAACAATAAAAACAGTAACTTCTTGTGGCATTGCTATTCCTTAATTTGTTCAGCTTGCGGTAGCGAAAAGTAAAAACTAACACCTGTGTATCCTAACGGTGTCTCTACTTCGATGCGTCCACCATGTGCCTCAATGATACCTTGACTAATGGAAAGACCCAAACCCATACCTTGATCTTTTGTGGTCATAAATGGCTCAAACAACTGGTCTTTAATCACTTTCTTTAGCCCTAAACCTGTATCAGAAACCATAATTTTCACCTTGCCATCTGCACTTGGGGTACTTTGTATGGTTAAATTTCGCTTGCCTTTGGGGACGCTAACCAGAGAGTCGATAGCATTTCGTACTAAGTTGAGTATAACTTGTTCTATTTGAATGTCTTGTACCAATACCCAGTCAGCATTTTTATCTAATTTTAGGTCTAGATTAATCTTTTTGAGCTTAATTTCTCTACCCAGTAGCTCAAGCACCGTATTCACCATTGTACTTATCTTAGCAGGTTTTTGATGGGGTAATTCTTTATGTGAAAAATGACGTATATATTGGATGACACCTCCTGCACGTTCCGCTTGTGCGGCAATTTTTTCCATCACATCGGCACAATTTTCGGCATTATTTTCATCACTTTCAAGTAAGCGTATACAGGCGCGAGCATTAGTTGTTATCGCAGTAAGGGGTTGATTTAACTCGTGAGCAATACCCGATGCCATTTCGCCGAGCATACTTAAACGCCCGACGTGGGCGAGTTGTAACTGGTGGTCATCGTTATGTTTTTGGATTCGTTTACGTTCGGTAATATCACGAAAAACCACGACGCTACCACGTGTTTTGCCATGAATACCACGAAATGGAGTGCAGCTATATTCAACATTCATATAACTGCCATCTTTCTTCCAAAAGACATCATCAGAAATAAAACGGACTTTATTATCAAAGGATGATTGATACACAGGGCAGTCTTCACGCCGATGAGGTGAGCCATCTTCATGGGTGTGGTGCAGTATAATATGTTGATTTTTTCCGATAAGGTCTTCCGCCGACCAGCCCGTCATATCCTCCATCGCTTTATTAACAAAGGTACAGTTGCCCTCCATATCAACCCCATAAATACCATCGGCGACTGAGTGGGTAATTAACTCATGTTGGCGCTCCAAGCGATATTGGGCTAATTTAAGACTGCGATTATGACGCACCACAATGGAGATACTACTCAATAAGAGCAATACCGACACAATTCCCAGTGCGACCCAATACCATTGGCGTTTTAATGCCTCTGCCAGTGTTAATTTTTCTAAGGATGCGTAGGGGGGGAGTTCTAGTTCTTTAAATAGCGCATGAACTTCGTGATAGTCCAAAGGAATCGACCAACCCGCATATTTTCCCGAGGCAAGTGCTGGGTCATTTGGTGAAATTTGTAATAAGGCAACCGCCACTTGGCGGGCTAATTCGGGAGTGGTATGTTTTAATTTACTAAACGGCCACTCGGGGTATAAACGTGTACTATGCAACGACAGAAAGTGATCTTTTTGTTGCTGATGAATAATTTTAACGTCATCAAGATCAATCGTGCCTGCATTTGCCATGCGTTCTAAAATATCAGTACGCACCGTGCCAACATCCACCTTGCCATTCAATACCGCCATCACCACATCGTCATGAATGCCACCAAAATCCAGTCGAGAAAAATCATCATAGGGGTTGATATGTAAGGCATTCAGCTCACGCCATGCCATCTGAAAACCACCCAAAGAGGTTTCGTCAACCGCCATAAACGACTTGCCTCTTGTATCGGCTAAGGTATTAATATCAGTACGATTTTTGTGGGTAAAAATAACTCCGCCAAAAATTTCATAAGACGCGTCGATACCTGAGTTAATCATTGTTGCAAGTCGAGAAATACCGTATTTTGCTTCTAAATTAACGTAAATTCCAGAATTGACGAGAATGAAATCAATCGTCTTATTTTTAACGGCAGGTTCAATTTCATCAAAATCTAGCGGGATAATTTCAAAATCATATTGTGGTAATTTGCCGATAAGATATTGCGCCGTGGGATTCCACATTTCGAGCGTTTTCGCATCCCCACGGTGACTGAGTACGCCGATTTTTACAAACGGAGTGCTATCTTTTGCTACAACATACTGAGATATAAACAGTAATGTGATGAAGATGATGGCGTTAAAGCGCATGAGTATTCGTTTTTTTTGAGGGGAAGAGCTAGCTTATAGACATTCTACCCCATACCTATTAGCTCTCGGTATGGTGGAAAACCCCATGTTATATCATGCATCTTACCATTTTATTATTAAGGTATTTCTAGCAGACTACACTAACACTACATGCCAACCATGGACAAACGAACCTTCTTAAAACTACTCGCTTTAGGTGCAACAGGCACAGCAGCAGGTGGATTACCTTTCTTAATGCAAAATGCCAGCGCTGCAGAGGCGATGCCAAAGGATTTCTATAAGATTCCGAAGAAGGGACAAGCACGTATTCTTCATACCACCGACTTACATGGTCAGTTATTGCCTGTATATTTCCGTGAGCCTAATGTCAATCTTGGTGTCGGTGAAGCCTTTGGTCGTCCTCCTCATATCGTCGGTAAAAAGTTACTTGAGTACATGAAACTGCCATTGGATGGTCCAGAAGCCTATGCTTATACTTATTTAGATTTCTTTAATGCGGCTAAAAAATACGGTAAAACAGGTGGTTATGCCCATATCAAAACCTTGTTAGATAGTTTACGCAAACAAGCAGGGGGACGC
>QOAQ01000147.1 GCA_003972955.1 Aquificaceae bacterium | reverse complement strand
ACACCGCAACAAAAAAAGACAGTCAAAAGTAACAGCAATCCCAAGCACTCAATAAAAGCCATGATGCCACCTTGCAAAACCTTCTTTAACGTAGCTTAGGCAACATAGGCGCATTGATAGCGATAGCAACGGGATTATTTTTACACCTGCTTATTGTTCGCTTTTTGTTCACCAAAAAAAATTATCATTGAGGTATACCCACATGATAAAAATATCACTTTTCAAGAATGGCTTAGTAGAGCCGTTTGTAATTATCAATAGAATAGCCCCGCATTTGATAAAAATAATTATCATCAAATAGTACCGCTTTCATTGATAATTATTAGCCTATTTGATAATATTATCACTATATTTAAGATTCAATGATAATTAATAAGGAGATCATAAAATGACATTAGTAGGATATGCCAGAGTATCAACAACAGATCAAAGTTTAGATGTTCAACTGGATGCACTTAAAAACGCGGGGTGTGATGAAATATTTAGTGAACAGGTTTCTGGTACATCTAAGAAAGGCAGGACTAAATTAAAAGAATGCCTAAAATATCTTAGGAGAGGCGATACCCTCATTATCACCCGCGTTGATCGTTTAGCTAGATCAATGCACGACCTGCAAGCAATTATTCATCAATTAAAAAACTCAGGTATAAACCTCAAAGCAACAGACCAACCAATAGACACCAGTACACCCGCAGGAAAAGCCTTTTTTGATATGTTGGGTGTATTTGCTGAATTTGAAACTAATCTACGCAAAGAGCGACAACTAGAAGGCATTGCCAAAGCAAAAAAAGCAGGAAAATATAAAGGAGCTAAACCAACCGCGAGAGCTAAAACAAAAGAAGTATTATCATTACTTGGTGAAGGTCTTAGTAAAAAAGAAGTGGCTGAAAAACTAGAAATAGGAATAGCCAGTGTTTACAGAATAGTGAAATCCAACAAAGAAACTGTTTAAATTTGGAACTTAGAATAAGTCGGTATTTTTGTGCTGAGTGTCTATAATTATTAACGCGAGAGGGTAGATATATTGAGGGTATCTGCTTTTTTTTAATAAAAAAGTCTACAAAATCAGCATCTAACAGGTGTTTTTAAATGCCACTCGCGCCTACCAATTTATAGTAGCACTACCTTTTCCTCTTGAAATTCTGAATAACACCCAAGTCAAAAACAAAAAACCTAACTTTAATGGTCTATACTAAAATTTCTAGTACTGGAGGTTTTATGATGAATAGGTTTAAGAGTTTTATGCTCTCACTATGTTTACTTTTTAGTGTGAATAGTAGTTATGCTTATACTGCTGGTGGGGTGGTTTTGCCTGATAAGATGTCTGTTGGGGGCAAGCTGTTAGTCTTAAATGGTGCTGGTTTACGTACAAAGTTTATTCTGACTCTGTATGCAGGGGGGCTTTATCTTGGCGCTAAAAATGCAGATGCTAATAAAATTATCAATGCAAATGAGCCAATGGCAATTCGTTTGAAAATTATCTCTGGATTTATTACCGCAGAAAAAATGTCCACAGCGACAAAGGAAGGTTTTCATAATTCCACAGGAGGTAAAACAGCTCCTGTGCAAGCTCAGATTGATCAGTTTATGGGGGTATTTAAACAAAAAATTGAGAAAGGTGATGAGTTTGATTTTATTTATACACCAACAGGTGGTACGAAAATAGTTAAAAATAACAAGGCACAAACGGTTATTAAGTCTTTAGCGTTTAAAAAGGCTTTATTTGGCATCTGGCTTTCAAACAGACCTGCACAAGCGAGTTTGAAAAAAGAAATGTTAGGTGAAAAAATTGATAACTCTATTTTTTAAGGAATCTCTGAATAACCTGAATGAAATTTTCCGGATGATAAAATTTTAAGCGAAAAATGGAGAATTTTGGCTCCAGAAAATCATTCTTAGGTTGTTCAGAGCTTCCTTAATAAGGTTGAACCTTTTTTGAACCAATATTATTCCTCTTTGTCGTAGGATAAATAAGCAAACTATACAATAATAAAAAATCATTCATTGCTCTGGGTAGGTGTGTTGAGTAGGGAGTGATTAACACAACAAAGGGGTATTAAATGAAAATCACTAATCTATTCGTGCTTGCGAGTGTATCTATTGCTGTTTTATCGGCATGTCAGCCATTACGACCATTACCGCCACCTGTAGTACGACCCATTCCTCCTGTTATTGTTGAGCCACCTGCGCCTATTCCCATCCCTGCACCTGTTGTTATTCCGCCTATTATTTATCCGAAAGGTGTAGAGCGTCCTAGTCTGTCGGATTATGAGTTACGTGTTATTAGCGATAAGATTTATTTGAATGAAGCATCTTCAAGCCCCGATAAATTAATGATTTGGGCGAAAGGTGAGAACTTTGCTTCGGTGGGAATCGGACATTTTATTTGGTATCCAGCAGGTGAGCCAAAACGTTTTGATGAAACCTTCCCTGCGATGATTGCTTACTTTATCAAAAATGGTGTGGAGATCCCTCGCTGGTTAGCTAATGCTCGCTATACAGGCGCACCTTGGCGAAATAAAGCTACGTTTGATCATGCAAAAAATGATAAAGAGTTTCAGCAGTTAAAACTTTTACTGCTAAATACTAAAGAATTACAAACTAAATTCTTCTTTGATCGTATTCATGAATCGATTCCACAAATAGTAAAGTTGATACCACCACAAGATCGTCAACGTGTTATTGCTAATTACAATGCGTTGGCACATACAAAAGGGGGCTGGTATCCGCTGATTGATTATATAAACTTTAAGGGTAAAGGTATAAAAGCCAGTGAGCGATATAACAATCAAGGGTGGGGTTTATTACAAGCCTTGCAGGAGATGCGTCCTGTTACTGCGGGGCCTCAGGCTTTAAATGAATTTGCGCGTGCTACTCAAGCGGTTTTAGAGCGGCGTGTAAGAAACTCTCCACGAGCAAATAATGAAGCACGATGGTTGCCAGGCTGGAGAAATAGAACGAATACCTATCGACATTCATTGATATAACTCAGTCATTTGCTTTTACTTTAAAGGTGGTTATCATTGTTGTTAATCATCCTTTAAAGTTGCTCGCTATGTTTTCAAATAATAACTACAAACCACTTGCAGAGCGTATGCGTCCGCGAAATTTAGAGGAGTATAGTGGGCAGACTCACCTATTAGCGGAAGGTAAGCCGTTACAAGCCGCTATTATCAACGATCATCTTCATTCCATGCTATTTTGGGGTCCACCAGGAACAGGAAAAACCACATTAGCAAAGCTTATTGCGAATTATAGTGGCGCAGAGTTTATTACCCTATCGGCAGTATTAGCAGGGGTTAAGGATATACGGGAAGCGGTAAAACAAGCCAAGTTATTACGAAAAGTAGAGCAAAGAGCCACTGTTTTATTTGTCGATGAAGTGCATCGTTTTAATAAAGCACAGCAAGATGCCTTTTTACCGCATATTGAAGATGGCACATTTTCCTTTATTGGTGCAACTACTGAAAACCCTTCCTTTGAGCTTAATAATGCCTTGTTATCGCGGGTACGCGTTTATGTATTGCGTTCACTGAGTAGTGATGAGCTACAAACAATATTATGCACTGCCTTAGTTGATAAAGAGCGTGGTTTTGGTCAGCAAAAAATTAATATCGATACAGATGTTTTAGAGCAGTTAGCAAAAGCGGCTGATGGTGATGCAAGACGTGCCTTAAATTGGTTGGAGATTGCGGTTGACTTAGCGATTCAAACTGATGATGGCTTACTCATCGAAAAAAGTATTCTTGATGAAATAGCTACAGAAACAACGCGTCGCTTTGATAATAAAGGGGATGTCTTTTACGAACAAATATCAGCACTACATAAATCTGTACGCGGTTCTAACCCTGATGCCGCACTTTATTGGTTTTGTCGGATGATTGATGGCGGTTGTGACCCTTTATATATTGCTCGTCGTGTTGTGCGTATAGCCTCTGAAGATATTGGCAATGCTGATCCACGCGGTTTAACCTTAGCGATTAATGCGTGGGAAACTTATGAGCGACTAGGTAGCCCTGAAGGTGAATTGACGATTGCACAAGCAATTCTTTATCTAGCCTCCGCAGCAAAAAGTAATGCCGTTTATGTAGCGTATAAAACCGCGATAAAAGACGCAAAACAATCAGGCTCTTTAGATGTTCCATTGCATTTAAAAAATGCACCAACACAGCTAATGAAATCATTAGACTATGGTAAAGACTACCGTTATGCACACAATGAAGAAGATGGCTTTGCCAAAGGTGAAACGTACTTTCCTGATGCTCTCGGTGAGCAGGTTTATTATGAGCCAGTAGAGCGAGGCTTAGAGATTAAAATCAAACAAAAATTGGATTATTTGCGTGGCAGAAAATAGTCCTATAGTCTTTCATATATTAAATTTCCATACCCTTCGACTCCGCTCAGGGGGCTCGAACCCTGAGCGGAGTCGAAGGGAAATTATTTAAGTGAATATCTATATCAATTAAAAAAGTGTAACCGCTTATCTGAACCCATGACTTCAATGTGGATAACAGGGGATAAGAGATTGGGTAAAATAGAGTACAAGCTGAGTGGTTACCAAAAAGTAATGCAATAACATAAGCCTATCATTGAAAATACGATGAGATAGTGCAATGTTTTAGATATATAAATTTTAAAGGTAAGCAAAAATGAAACGAATGTTGATGCTAATGCTGACTAACTTTGCCGTAGTAGCTGTATTGGGTGTTGTATGGAATATATTAGATTCCATGTTTGGTATTACGGCAATGTTCCATCAAATGGGATTACCCTCAGAGTTTGGTTATATCGCGGTAATGGCGTTAGTGATGGGCTTTGCAGGGTCATTTATTAGTTTATGGATGTCCAAAGGAATGGCAAAGCGTAGCATGGGAGTTCATGTTATAGAGCACCCTCAAACTAAGCAAGAACGTTGGTTAGTTGATGTTGTACAGCGTCAGGCGGATAAAGCAGGCATCAAAATGCCTGAGGTGGGTATCTTTCATACGCCAGAGCCAAATGCTTTTGCGACAGGAGCAAGAAAAAATGATGCCTTGGTCGCAGTGAGTTCAGGCTTATTAGAGAATATGACAGCGGACGAAGTTGAAGCGGTGTTAGGGCATGAAATATCACACGTTGCAAACGGTGATATGGTGACGCAAACGCTATTACAAGGTGTGTTAAATACCTTCGTTATTTTCTTCTCACGTGTGGTTGCTTATATCGTTGGCTCATTAATGCGAGGCAACAATAATCAACAAGGTGGTGGAGCGTATGGTGCAAGCTATTATATCGTTTCTATGGTCGCGCAAATGTTATTAGGCTTCTTAGCGAGTTTTATAGTGATGTGGTTTTCACGTTACAGAGAGTTTCATGCAGATAAAGGCGGAGCAAATCTAGCAGGACGGGATAAAATGATCGCCGCATTGCGTCGTTTGCAGTCAGTTAATCAACCGCATGATCTTCCTGGGGAGTTAGCCGCATTCGGTATTTCTGGCGGTTTAAAAGCAGGTATCTCTAAATTAATGATGACACATCCTCCTTTAGAAGATCGTATTGCGGCATTGGAAAGTCATAAGTACTAAGGAAGGGGTAAGTTTTCAATATTTGCCTACATTATTTGTAACATGAATAAAACAAAAATATTGAATAGAGTTTTATCACTTACCATACTTTTACTATCTGTTTTAGGTTCGTATTATCTAGTGGTTAATAGTACGAACTTTGCAGATGATGTGGGTTGGTATGTCCATTTGTTTTTTGGAGATAAGAAAGTCTATTTCTTTAATATTATTCCAATGACAGCTTGGGCATTAGTACAACTCTTTAAATTTGCATTATTATTTTCCTTAATCGCTTCGATACTGTTTGCTATCAAACGTTATTTTCTCTCTAATACCTGACCTGAATCCGTGAGGTTACTACGGTATAATTTTATACATTAGCCTCGCCGGATTAGGAGAATAGCACCTTGCTAACGTGCTAAAAACAATATCAATCTTGTTCAAGCAAAGTATTTTCCAATACTTGCAGTACTTCATTATTAACAAAATAAGAGGTATGACTACATGCAATCACTTCCATTTGAGCTTGTTGTTGCCAGTCTTTAGGTAGCTGTTGAATGCTTTTAACAGTGGCGGCTATATCATTTGGTGATTTATACAGCCAATGCGTGAGTTGTTTGTAACTCAGTAATTTGAGTTTCTGCGTCATGCGTTGCATGAATTTTGCCTTTGTATCAACTTTCGCATCAGCAATTAAAAACTCAGTATCTCCTGCCACAATATAATAAGGCACAGCCGTTTGGTGAGATTTTGCTAAGAGTTGTAATAAGTCTGAACGTGGCTCTAACTGCGCGAGTGTTCTACTGCTGGTATTGAGCAATTTAACTAAACCTGATACCGCTAAAGCGCCCATGCCGTTAGTAATGTATCCATTGATAATCGCGGCGAGTGTATTATTCGCCCAATCGCCTAACAGATTAATGCCTGTACCGATTGAGCTGGCAATTTCTGATCCACCATTCGGTGTACCGAGCATAACTAATTTACTGACAATTTCATCGCCATGATTAAATTCAATAAAGCAGCGAGATACTAAGCCACCCATCGAGTGCGCGACGATATCTAACTGTTTACCATGACCTTTAGTGATACCAATGTCTGCTAGTTTCTTTTTTAATATTTCGGCGGTCTCTTGAATGGGTTGGTTGAGATTCTCGTAGTCAAAGGTCAGGATGCAATCGTATTGCTTCTCTAATGACGTGCCACTACTTAATATCTCCCGAGAAAAACCTGCCATTGAGTGAGTACTGCCGATAATGCCGTGAATAATAAGCAGGATACTTTTAGCATCTTTTACTTCTTGTTTAAGTGTCAGGCGGTCATCCATATAGCCTGTCACTTCTTTCACATTTTCTGGATTTTCAAATAAGGGTCTGGCAATTCGTGTGGGGTCTTGAAAGATGCCAAATTTCTTATGCAATATTCGTTGAAACATGATTTTAATTGAGCCAAATAAACTTTTATCGGCATCATCATCGTCATTATTATTATCAGCATGGGGAGTAGGGAGTCGCTCAATAACAATATTGGTTTGATTATTTTCGCTGGCGCGTGAACAACCCAGTGGTAAATAGTCTTTACCATCATAGCTATAGGCTAATATGGTTTCATCGTCATTTAGTGCTTGACCGATAGTAATTAGCAGTGGATTGGCGGAGCTAACGCTATCAATACCTCCCGCTGCGGCATCTTTAGTGCTATCAACATATAACTCAAGGATATTAAGATCCGTTTCAACACTGCGTGTATTAGAAAAAGAAAACGGTGGCGTGAGGTCATCATCGCGAAAAATAGGTGGGGTGATATTGGTATTTTGTGCGGATGAGTCGAGAGAGCGTGTTGCATCTTCAAGCGTGCTAAGACGAACACTAGCGGCTAAACTAGGGTGTGGTTCAATAAGTACATCGCTAGATAACGATATGGCGGTATTCGCATTTATTTCGACCGCTTGTAGAGGACGAGTAGTGGTGAGTTTAACGGTTTTAGTAAACCACTGTGGAATAACCGCCTCATCCTCAATGTCAAAACTGCGTGTATGTGCAAAGTGAAGTTCTTGATCTAATAGATTGTGCAGTGCGTCATTAATACCTCTGTTGTTACTTCTGTTCTCGATATTTTTATTGCCACCTTTGAATATTTCCAGTCCTTTTTGCGCTAATAATATGGCATCAAAGGGCTTGTCGCTGACAATGAGTTTAAGAAAATCTTCGGTTTCATTGATACCGTTATTAAAGAGCTCATCTTTGACTTGAACGGATATTTTTTTCCCTTCTTTATAAAAAATACTGCTTGTATTCGGTGGTATTAATTTAACTTCATGCTTAAATAAAGAGGTAACCGAGGCATCAGCCGCATCAAAGAGCAATAAGGCACAATAAAGTGAGACATCAGCCTTTGCTTTGCTAGGATCACAGCGTATTTCTAAGCTAATATGAGGTTTAGGATTAGCGTTTCGATAGTCATAACGCAAATGCACATCATCATCAATTAGCTCTTTATCATTGTATTTAACAACAAGCTGTACCGCATCGATATTGATGTCGTCACAAATATTTTCTAGCTCAAGCTTTTGTTGCCAACGTTTGAGATGCTCTAATTGCAGTAACACTTCATCGGCTGCGGCGGCATCATAATCACCGTCTTTAGGGACAGGCTCAAAAAGAGGGCGAAAGTTGATATTAGCGGCATCGCTGATGGTATATTTGCCATGTTCAGCTTTTATTTTATAGTCCACACCTTTCGCAATCTCATCACCTTGTATCTCGATAATAAAATCAGACGGTGCATTATCATTGCTAAGTGTTTTTATTGATGCTCTAAGCAGTGCTATGCCTGTTTCATCACCTTCTGTCGAGAAGCGTAATTTATCGATATTACGATGACTAATATCGCTAGGATAACCCTCATGCTGTTGGTCTAGCTCATCTAAACTTTTGAGTGAATTGCGTCGTGGATGGTTACTATTTGTTAGAATACAGTATCCTGCAAGTGCATCTGCTACCTTTGCGATACAGAGGGTTGTCTCTTTGTCATCTTTTAAGGCAACTTCATCACCCACTTTAATGCCATGAATCAAGCCGGCATCTAACTCCCATTGTCCATTTTTAAAGGAGCTAATCATTTGGATTGGTTGAATATCTTTACCTAAAAAGAGTTGCTCTGTATTTGCATCTAAAATAGCTTCAATTTGGGGTGTTTGTTGGGTATTCAGTTTATGCGTAGCGGCTCGTACGCGCATAAGGACATTATGATAACTGAGTGAGTTAGGGAGACGATTTAACAAGGTGCAAAGCGAATAGGTGAAAATACCTTGTCGCTGATTATCAATTTTCTTTTCTTTTGATAACTCAATATCACGACAGGCAGAGAGGATGATATGTTGACCTTGAGGGATATTTGCAAGGTCATTAATCCAACCCTGCTGTGTGGCATCGTCAAAGAAAATAAAATCTTTTAAGGCGCGTGGCGCAGTTTGCCCTGCGGTTTGACGCGTTGCACTGTCATCTTCTTCAATTTCACGACTCGCATGACCAGAATGACAACTATCAATAATAATAACGACCTCAGCGCCTTTATCACTCACTTGTGAAATTAAATAGCGTAATTCTTTATTGGCAAGGTCGGTGACATTACCCGCACGACTATCGTGACACACCAAAGTCTCTAATTGACGGTCAGGGTCAATCTCCCAAAACTCCTGCCCCGCAGGTTCTTGAGAGCCATGACCTGAAAAATAGAACAGAGCCGTGTCATCGCTACCTGCTTGACCCAAGTGGCTTTGAAACTGAGCAACAATATTCTCTTTGCTTGCCTCACGATTTATTTTCATCAACCGCAAAGCGTTGTTGTAAGGTTTGTTGCATGAGTTTGACATCATTTTTACAACCATTGAGATTGCGAATGCTATCGTTTAGGTAGGTATTCACTCCTACCAGTAAAGCGTAAATTGCCATATTGAAAATCCCTTTCGCGTAAAATATTTATTTTGGTTTTTATTGTTAGTTGTTAAGGAACGTGCATGAAATAAGTTCGACAACTTTTATAACGCAGAATTTTTATTTCAGATAGGATGATCTTGTGAGGCGCATAGTTATTCTACGCAACGAATAAGATCATCCTAGCTGAGATAAAAAGGTTGCTATGCCCCTCTTTTTGGGTGCAAGTTAGAATGTCGAGGTTATTTCATGCACGTTCCTAAGTAGTATCAATTACTACATCAATACAACTCATCACAAGCTATCCTAAAGAGTAGTAAAAAAATGCCAAAAATATACTATTTATAGGGAGTTTCTTTTGTTGTAATCAGGGTTTTATCCTAAAAACGCTTCTTTAGACCGCAAATATTCCTTTTCATCCTCTGTATTTTCGCGTCCTAAAATTGCATTTCGATGAGGAAATCGTCCATATTTTTCAATAAGGGCGCGATGATGTTTTGCAAAGCGGATATTGCCTTCTAAGCCT
>QOAQ01000084.1 GCA_003972955.1 Aquificaceae bacterium | reverse complement strand
GGATTTATCAAAAGAAAAAAGAGATTCCTAAAGCAATAGAACAACTTGAAAAAGCCCAAGCTATCTATCAAAAAATAGTTGAAAAAGATAAGAGTAATGCTGAATTGCAGAGATCATCTACTGTCCCACTCTTCCAGCTAATGAACTTATACGCCCAAAATAAGCAACAAACCTTAGCCATTAAATCAGGCGAACAGGCTGTAGAAATTCTTAATCAATTACAGCAACAGGGGAAATTGTATGGTGAACATAAAGAATGGCCTGCGATTTTTAAGCAAGCATTAGATCAGGTGAAAGCGGGTAAATAGCAGGTAGGTTTTTGTATAGTCTTTCATATATTAAATTTCCATACCCTTCGACTCCGCTCAGGGGGCTTGCACCCTGAGCGGAGTCAAAAAAGAGTCATGTAGGGTGGGCAATCTTCTCTGCCCGCCAAATCCCTAGTACTCCAACAATATTATTTTGATGAATACAGAGCAATCCAAAGCATTCAAGACAAGGCATTGGCTCGAAGCCAATGGTTATTCCCTTGGTGAGAGCCATAACGCGGTATTGGATGCTTTGGGCTGCTCCCTTCGGGTGAGTCAAAACAATTAGCAAATTGTAGGCAAAAAATACTGCCCACCCTACAAGGCTTCCGTGTCTTCAGTGTATTCCGTGGTTTAAAGATAAATATTAAAACCACGGAATACACGAAACAACACAGACAATAATAGATACCCTTGCTTGTTCCCATCGCTCTGCGTGGGAATGCAGTGATTGACGCTCCTGCTTCAACTGTACATTACTTTGCGTTTTACTCCTCACACCTTCGACAAGCGATTATTTATATCGTATAAAACGCTTCAACATCTTCCTCTACTTTTATTGCTTTAGAGGGGTCTGCGGATTTTTTGGTTTTAAGATAGAGTGGTTCGCCTTTTTTATTGACGCAGTAACGTAGTCCTTTTTGGTAACAAAGTACGGCGTTTTCTTGGTCTTTAAGTTGGGTGAGTAGTTCGGCGAATTCTAAATAGGCTTCGGTGTTGGGTGCCATATTTAATGCGGATTCATAGAAATAACTACTTTTACCCCAGAGTTTATTGCTGCGGTATAAACGTGCTAGGCAGAGGAGTAGTTCGGGGCTGTTGTCATTTTCTTCTAACCATTTTTCTGCTTGTTGTATGGATTTATTTAGCTTGGCATGTTCAATTTTGCCAAAGTGTTCGATTAAACGGGCATCCCAGTTTTTATTGAGGGCGTTTAAGACTATTTTTTCACTGAGTTTATAATCGCCTGAGCTAATTAAGGCATTACTGTAGTAAAGTACCGCTTGCGGAGTTGCTTTAATCTCTGCGGGGAGTTTTTTCCACAGGTTGTGTAGTTCTGTAGGCTGTTCTTTTAATGCGGCTGATTGAAAAACACCTTTTAATGCCAAGGCTTCAAACTTTTTACTATCGCTATCTTTCAATACATTTTGTTTTTTAAGGTTGGGCAGTAAGGCGAAGAGGTTTTTCCAGTCTTCTTGTTGATAGTAGACTTTTGCTAATAGCTTGTTGGCATAAGGATGATTAGGGGATAGCTCTAATAGGTGGACTAATGTTGCCCTTGCCTGTTCGACTTGATGACTCGCTAATTGCATATCTGCTTGCGAAACGGCAACTGCGACTTTTGCATCGTCCCCTTTTTCGCTGGCTTTTTTTAGATACTCGTCACGACGGTCATAATTTTCTTGCATGTGTGCCGCTCTTGCTGCGGCGATGTAGTTTAACAAGGGGGTTTCTGCGTATTTTATATTGCGTAGTAAGAGTGCTTCGGATTCTGCCCAATGCCCTGAGGTAAATTGTACTAAGCCTTGTGCTAATTCTTGCCCTGCCTTGCTTGATAGGCGTGCTTGTTTGTATTTGCGGAGGTTTCTTCGCAGGGTAAAAATAGATTTTACCAACCACACCATAAAATAGAAGATGATAAAGGCTATGACTAAATAAATGAGTAGGTCGGTACTATCAATTTTTACATTACCTAATGTCCCCCATGTAATGGTAACGGTTTCTGCATGGCTTAATATAAAACTCGCAAGCCAAAACATGGCAATAATAATGACGATTAAAAGTAATACATAAAAAATCATTTTATTTTACTCTTTTGTTTGTTTTTTAGACGGCTGAAGAGGCTGGAAATCGCCACTATTTAATCTGCTCTAATAGCTTTAAAGAGCCTGATATATCGGGTGGTGATACTGCGAGCTGTACCTTTTCGAGTTCCTGAAAGTGTTGTTGCAAGGCTTCATTAATCATTTCTGGGTAGTATTTTTCTAGGGTTTGTTGTATCAATTTTAGTTGTTTGTGATAGCTCCTGTCTAAGCCTTGCAAGACCATTAGGCGTAAGGTTTCTAAACGTAGATGAAGTAGGTTTTGTAACTTTTCTTTTTCATCGACGCCTAATGTATTTTGTACTGATGCATCAAATTTATGCAATGTAATGGAGTCATTAATCTTGTTTTCTATTGCGGCTAACCAACTATCGTCAGTTTTTGTGTCAGAAAATAATTGTATTTTCTGTGTGCTTTTAATATCAGTAGCGACAGGCATTGCTTCAACAACTTGCATAAGGTCTTCAATGCGTTGGGAAATAGCGGCGGTATTGGGTACTAAAAAGTTTTCTAAGCTGACGATTTCTTCGGTTAGTTTTCTGCGTACGGGTAAATATTTAGCTGAACCCATTTTTATCAGGGTATTTTCGGCGGTTCTTAATAAGCTTAACGCTGCGGGCTTGTCGTTATTAAATTGTAAACGTTGATTGGCTGTTTGGAGTAAAAATTTCAGTTCTGCGATTCGCCATGTTAGCGAGGGAGATCGTGGTGTTGTTTGTGTTTTTGCTTGTGCTAATGTCAGTAGCTCTGCTTGTTTTTCTACTGTTTTTATGGCGTGTTGGGATACTTTTTTTACATTATCTAATGTCTCTACTGACTGAGCTAAGGATTTTTTGCCTTGTTCTAGTTCACTCAATAATTTCTCGTTGGCGGCAAGCATCGTGGATTTTTCGGCAAATTGACTGGCTTGCTTTTTGAGTGCGGCGACACCTCTGGCGGCTTCTTTGGCACGGTCATTTATTTGCATCCAGTTTTTATAGCCTGCTGCAATACCTATCATTGTCAAAAATAATGCAACCCATGCGATAAAGAGGGTAAAACGTGTACGTCGTTTTAGTTTTTCGAGCGTTTCCGCTGTCTCTCCTATCTTGGCGAGTTTACTCGTGCCTTCTTCTAATTCGCTCATGCGATACTCCACTCCCGAAGTATTTTGTAGATTGATTCATCGCTGGGGTCGGGGGAAACCCATGTTTCAGCGGAGTATTTATCTTTAAATTTTTGCCTGATGCGCTCGCTACCTAATAATAAGGTTACTTGAGAAAGCCATTTTTCACCGTGAGACAGTCGTAATAAATGGGCTAGGCTTTCGCCACTGGTAAGGACGATTATATCAAGCTTGCCTTGTTTACAATGTTGTTTTAATGCCTCAAGATCGCTTACAGGACAGCGTCTTGCATAGACATTAAAATAATCAACCGTTGCGCCACGTTCTTGTAAAGTATCACGTAAAAGATCGCGCCCTCCTTCGCCTCTAAAGATAGCAATTCGCAAACTTTGTACTTGTTGCATTGCCTCTAGCGCGAGTAGTGCTTCGCTATTGAATATTTTACGGGGGAAATAATCAACTGTCATGCCATGCTTTGATAAACAGTTGGCCGTTTTTTTACCAACGGCGGCTATTTTCAGCATGGATAAGTGTTTTTGAGGGATATACCTTAAAGCACGCTCTACCGCATTGGGGCTTATGAAGAGTGCGAGGTCATAGCTGGCAAGGTGCGTAATTTGTTGCTGCAATACGCTTAAAGATGCTGGTTCGGTAATCTCTAGCAGAGGAAATGGAATGACGTGTGCGCCCTGCGCTTCTAATGTTTTTATCAGGCGACCTGCTTGATGGGCGGGTCGCGTGATCGCTATGTAACGATTTTTAAGTGTATTTTTTGGCACTACTTAAATATCAATCCCTAGAGAGTGTAATACTTTGTCTGCACCTTGTGCTAATAAGTCGTCAGCAACGGCGATACCTAACTGTTCGGCATCATCAATAGGCGCTGTTTTTTCGGCACGGTAGATGGTTGATCCATCGGGGTAGCCGATTAGTCCACGGAAATAGAGTTGCTCACCTTGTATCTCGGAATAGCCCGCAATAGGCACTTGGCAACCACCGTTCAAGCGGGCGTTAAAAGCGCGTTCTGCGGTGACACGAATGGAGGTGTCGGTATGATTTAACGGTGCGAGCAGGCTATTGACACGCTCGTCATTATCACGACATTCGATACCAATCGCGCCCTGCCCAATCGCTGGTAGACTTTGCTCTGTGGGGATGCGCTGTGTAATGCGGTCATCAAAGCCTAAACGCTTGAGACCTGCTGAGGCTAAGATAATTGCGTCATATTGTTCGTCATCAAGCTTTGCTAAACGAGTATTCACATTACCGCGCAAATCCAAAATTTCTAAATCGGGACGGTATGCTTTTATTTGGGTTTGACGGCGCAGACTCGATGTACCGACTTTAGCATGTTGTGGTAAGTCATCTAAAGAACGGTATTTATTGGAGACAAACGCGTCTTGCGGGTCTTCACGTTCTAAAATAATCGGTAGATGCAAGCCTTCGGGTAGCTCCATTGGTACATCTTTCATGGAATGTACCGCAATATCGGCTTTGCCTTCTAACATACCTACTTCAAGTTCTTTAACAAAGAGTCCTTTGCCGCCGATTTTAGCTAAAGGCGTGTCGAGAATAATATCGCCTTGCGTCATCATACCCACTAATTCTACGGTTAAATTTGTATGATGTTCTAGTAGTTGACGTTTTACTTCTTCTGCTTGCCAGATGGCGAGGGGGCTTTTACGTGTTGCAATCCGTATAATATTTGACATAAGCTCTTTCTATCGGTGTGAAGGGTGGGGAAATTAAGCTCTGAACTTGTAACCGTTCAGATGCCCCCCCTGAAATTTGTCAGTTCAAGGCAAAAAATGTGAGTTTACAAGTGTAAATGATCATTTTTCAACGCAGAAATGGCGAATTTCAGGGGGTAGGTGAACGGTTACCTGAACTTTACGTCAAATAAAGCGCTGTAGCTAGTTGAACTTTATTAATCCTAATCAATCTTTTCTAATTTAATGAGAAATATTACCATGTCCAAAATATCAACTAAATTATCACTGCTATTTTTACTTATCGTGAGTAGTTTTTTTATGTTAAAGGTCACAGCATCTGACCTAGGGCATGTGATTGAGGTGAAAGACTTCACTAAACTATCCAAACAAATGAAGCAGCAGAAAAAAGGCTTATTGTTGATGCTACATGCGGAAGGTTGCTCGTATTGCGAGGCGCTAGAGGAGGATTTGTTATACCCGATGGTCAAAAGTGGTGATTACCCTAATGTGTTTATTCGTAAACTACAAATTGACTCGGGTGTACCCGTGATTGGTTTTTCAGGCAAAAAAGTTGATCCTGAAGCCTTTGCACAGAGTTTTGGTGATGATTTTATCTTAACACCAACGCTGATGTTTTTAGATGCTGACGGTAAGGAGGCGACAGAGAAGTTGATTGGCTATAACACACCTAGTCTTTATGGTGGTTATGTGGATGCTCAACTGGCTAATATGAGGAAGGTGATTCTTAAAAAGAACAAATAGTAGAAACAAAAAAGGCGCACCATTTCTGGTACGCCTTAATTATTTATCATCATTCAATCGTAAATATTACGATCCTTTCGCTTGTCTTGCTGCGGTTCTTCTTTGATTTTCGGTTAGCACTTTCTTACGCAAACGAATACTTTCTGGCGTTACTTCTACCAATTCATCATCATCAATAAATTCTAATGCTTGCTCTAAGGTCATACGAATGGGCTTAACGAGAATTAAGTTTTCATCAGTACCTGCGGCACGAATATTATTAAGCTGTTTTGCTTTGGTTGGGTTGACTACTAAGTCGTTGTCACGACTATGAATACCCACAAGCATTCCTTCGTAAACGGCTTCTGCATGTCCGATAAATAATTTACCGCGCTCTTGCAAGTTAAACAGTCCATAGGCTAAGGCTTTACCTGTTGCATTGGACACTAGCACGCCATTGTTGCGTTGACCGATAACAACATTCAAGTAAGGCCCATAGTGGTCAAATGAATGATAGATTAAACCTGTACCAGAGGTCATGGTCATAAAGTCGGTATGGAAACCGATAAGACCACGAGAGGGAACGATGTACTCTAAACGTACACGTCCTTTTCCGTCTGGCACCATGTTCTTTAGGTCACCCTTGCGGATACCCAATTCTTCCATGATGCTACCTTGATGCTGGTCTTCCACATCAATGGTGACTGACTCATAAGGCTCTTCGCGGTTATCACCTTCGCCACGCACAACAACTTCAGGGCGAGACACCGCTAACTCAAAACCTTCACGACGCATGGTTTCAATTAAAATACCAAGATGTAGCTCGCCACGACCTGATACTCGGAATTTATCAGGGTCATCCATTTGCTCAACGCGTAAGGCGACATTATGCAGTAGCTCTTCTTCTAGGCGCTCTTGAATATTTCGTGAGGTAACGTATTTACCTTCTTTCCCTGCAAACGGTGAGTTGTTTACTTGGAATGTCATGGAAACCGTTGGCTCATCCACACTTAATGGTGGTAATGCCTCAACACTGTCTGGGTCACATAAGGTATCGGATATGTGTAACTCGTCCATTCCTGTAAAGGCGATAATGTCGCCTGCTTGCGCTTGCTCGACATCAATACGCTCTAAACCGTGGAAGCCCATAGGCTGTAGAATACGTCCGTTACGTATTTTACCGTCTATATCAATCACTTTAACTTGGCTATTACGCTTAATTTTACCTTTCTTGATACGACCGATGCCGATTAAACCCGTGTAGGAGTTATAGTCCAAAGAACTAACCTGCATTTGGAAAGGTGCATCGGGGTCAACGTCTGGATGACTAACATTATCAATAATCGATTGGAATAGTGGTGTCATATCACCATCGCTAACATCGGGTTCTAAACCTGCATAACCATTGATTGCTGAAGCATAAACAACAGGAAAATCAAGCTGTTCATCGGTTGCATCAAGACTATCAAACAAGTCAAATGTTTGCTCTAAAGCACGGTCAGGGTCTGCACCTTCGCGGTCGATTTTATTGATAACTACAATCGGTTTGAACCCCATTGCAAAGGCTTTGCCTGTAACAAACCGAGTTTGTGGCATAGGACCATCAACAGCATCAACCAGTAATAATACCGAGTCAACCATCGATAAAACACGCTCAACTTCACCGCCAAAATCGGCGTGACCAGGAGTGTCTACGATGTTAATTCGGTAATCACCCCATGTTACAGCGGTGTTTTTAGCCAGAATTGTGATTCCACGCTCATGTTCTAGTTCGTTGGAATCCATCATTCTTTCTGTTACATCGGCACGCTCGCCCAATGTACCAGACTGCTCTAAGAGCTTGTCTACTAAGGTAGTTTTACCATGGTCGACGTGAGCGATGATGGCAACATTTCTTAAATTTTCAATCACAATATTTTACTCGATTTTTACAGAGAGCGCGCATTATACTAGGAGTTTATCAATTACAACATCATTATATTCTTATGGGCTATGAAAATTCACATTACGCGCTACTTGGTGGCGAAAAAGGCGTACGACAATTAGTTGATCGTTTCTATGATTTAATGGATGAAAAGGACGAGGTGAGAGTATTACGTCAGTTACATGCTAAAAGCTTGCGCGTCTCGCGTGATAAGTTGTTTTTGTTTTTAAGCGGCTGGCTCGGAGGCCCGCCCTTATATATCGAAAAATATGGGCATCCTCGCTTGCGACAACGCCATCTGCCCTTTTCTATTGGAGAAGATGAAAGTAATCAGTGGATGCTTTGCATGAGCCAAGCACTGGATGAACAAGTAGAAGACGTTGCATTTAAGCAGCTTCTTCATGATGCTTTTCAGAAAGTGGCAATACATATGATAAATAAGTAGCTGGTATTTAAGGTCGTTTATAATATATTTATATACTCACACTAAAAATATCAATCAATACATCTGAAACAGGTTTTTTTCTCTTATAAATTATGGGAAACTAAAATATTGCGCTGGGTAACTTTCTGAGAATAGATACTCCTACTGATTGCATTGTATGATGCAAAATAGGGTCGCCATACCTATACCTATAGTCTTTCATATATTAAATTTCCATTCCCTTCGACTCCGCTCAGGGAACTCGCTCCCTGAGCGGACTTGGTTTATCTTGAGCGAAGTCGAAAGGAAGGGAAATTATTTAACTGAATGTCTATAGTACTCCATCAAAGCAATATTGATGGAGTACTAGCCTCCAAAACTATCAATAATCTTTGTATCTCCTCTTCGGGAGGTCGATGTTTTTTGATCAAACTACTGAGTTTAGCTCAGTCAAAGTAAGCTCGGATGTAAACTGACTGCTTTCTTCGCAAAGATATAAGTTTAATGCTGAGATTCCTATAGGAACCTTTGATTAACCTAGATGAATTCTGGCAACGCCAAGTTTTCAAGTTCGAGGCATTGGTTTTAAGCATAGTTATTCTATGGTTCAAACCAATAACGAAGAAATTGGGAACTTGGCTAAGCCCCGCAGGGTAAGTCTCCAGAGCATCATCTCCGTCGTTCCGCTTCTTGTGAAGGCAATAAGCATTCCCTACGAAGCGCGCCTAGGATATGATGCTCTGGAGACTTACAGAATTTCACCTAGGTTATTCAGAGGTTCCTATACCAATATATAAAGCGGTAAACCGCAGGAATCTAATTATGAATTTGCTAATAATAGATGATCACCAGCTCTTTGCTGAAAGTCTAAAAATATTGCTACAAAAACTAGATAGCTCTATGCATATCACTCATGCACTCAATGCTGATGATGCTTTAGCGTATCTGAAACATAGGGCACACCCCGATTTAATACTTTTAGATGTTAATTTACCCGGTATCAACGGCTTTTCTCTCATGGGTAAATTTCACGAAATGAATATATGGACTCCTATTCTGGTTCTTTCCGCAACAGAATCACCTGCTATTATAAAAACTGCAATTAAAAGTGGCGCATCGGGGTTTATAGCAAAGTCTTGTAATAGCACCACGTTAATGACGGCTATTCAGACGGTTCTTAAAGGTGAAATATATACACCCAACACTTCTAAGCAGGGTAAGCAAGATAACAACTCCTCCTACGAACAGGAAGATGTGTTGCATATTACGAATCGACAAAAAGAAATTTTACATTTATTAGCACAAGGCTTAGTCAATAAAGAAATTGCAATCAAGCTTGGCATTTCTGCCAACACCGTAAAAGCACACCTCTATGAGATATTTCGTAACTTAGGTGTTAAAAATCGTACTGCTGCGGTAAAAATGGCGCTTAAACATGGTCTAATTAATCAAATATAGAATCATCATTAGCTTATTTGTGTTTATATAGTCTTTCATATATTAATTTTCCATACCCTTCCTTTCGACTTCGCTCAAGATAAACCAAGTCCGCTCAGGGTACGAGCTCCCTGAGCGGA
>QOAQ01000040.1 GCA_003972955.1 Aquificaceae bacterium | reverse complement strand
CTGTACAAGATATGGTACTAAAAATAAAAAAAGAGATAGAAAGTGGTTCTGACTTTGCAACGGCACTAAGCAAACAACCAAAATACTTTGATGACTTATTTGTAAACCTAGTAGGAGCAGGGGAGCAAGCAGGTACAATGGAAGATATGTTGGATAAAGTCGCTACTTATAAAGAAAAAACAGAGCGCATGAAAGCCAAAGTTAAAAAAGCCATGATGTATCCGATTATGGTTATGATAATGGCAGTTGTTGTCTCCTCTATTATGTTAATTTTCGTTATACCACAGTTTAAAAGTATTTTTGAAGGCTTTGGTGCCGAACTACCCGCATTTACACAATTCTTAATCGATATGTCCAATTGGCTACAAGCATATTGGTGGAAGCCCATCTTAGTAGTGATCGTAATAGGTATCGCCTTTAAACAAGCAAAACAGCGCTCTGCAAAATTCCGCTTTTTTGTTGATACAGCTGTTTTAAAAATCCCTGTTATGGGGATTATCATAAATAAGTCTGCCGTTGCTCGCTTCTCTCGTACCTTATCGACGATGTTCGCGGCAGGTGTTCCATTAGTTGAGGCTATGGATGCCGTGGCAGGTAGCACAGGAAACTTAGTGTATTACAAGGCAACCATGCAAATAAAAGAGGACACTGCAAAAGGGGTACAATTGAATGAAGCGATGTTAACCACACAGCAGTTTCCTAATATGGTTGTACAAATGACTAAAATTGGTGAAGAATCTGGCCGTTTAGAAGACATGTTAGGTCGAGTTGCAGACTATTTTGAAGAACAGGTTGACGACTTAGTAGACTCCCTATCCAAACAAATGGAGCCATTAATTATGGCTGTATTAGGAGTGATTGTCGGTGGCTTAGTGGTTGGTATGTACTTACCAATCTTTAAATTAGGTGCGGTAGTTGGTTAGAAGCTATAGACATTCACTTAAATAATTACCCTTCGACTCCGCTCAGGGTGCGAGCCCCCTGAGCGGAGTCGAAGGGTATGGAAATTTAATATATGAAAGACTATAGGAGACTTTATTCATTCTGGGTTAAAAAAATTAAGATTTAGAAATATTAAAGTTGGAAGTCTCTACTAATTCATGAATTAATATTGTAATAGAAAAATAACTAAAACCAGTTGATAATAAAAAGAAAATGTAGATTTTTTATAGCTAAACTGGTCATCAGGGGTAACAAATGGATTTAATCAATCTACTACGAGACAACACAACTATATTTCTAATTTTTGTGGGTATTTTCTCTTTAATTATAGGTAGCTTTCTCAATGCTGCCATTTATCGACTTCCTATTATGATGCAAAAAGAATGGCATCAAGAATGTAAGGAGTTGCTTCGAGACAAAGAGAAACAAGAAGCACCAGAGGAAGAAGAAAAATTTAATTTAATGACACCTCGTTCGACCTGCCCAAGTTGCGGTCATATGATAACCGCATTAGAAAACATCCCTGTAATCAGCTATCTGTTTCTAAAAGGTAAATGTTCATCGTGTAAAACACATATCTCCTTTCAGTATCCTCTTATTGAAATATTTACCGCCGTACTTTCAATTTTTATCGCCTGGAAGTTTGGTTTTGGCTGGCAAGCCTTTGCCACAATTATTCTTGCATGGACATTAATTACTCTGTCAATAATCGATGCTAAAACCATGTTATTGCCCGATAGTCTCACCTTGCCTTTAATGTGGCTAGGCATAGCAGTTAATTATCAACATTTATTTGTTGATCTACATGCTAGTGTATTAGGTGCAATCATTGGCTACCTGTCACTCTGGACACTCTTCCAAATCTTTAAGCTCATCACAGGAAAAGAAGGCATGGGCTATGGAGATTTTAAAATTCTCGCTGCCTTAGGGGCATGGGGAGGTTGGCAAATATTACCCTTTACCATCTTCGTAGCATCACTTTTTGGTGCAGTCTTTGGAATTGTATGGATGATTATCAAACGCGACCGACATGCAAATATGATTCCTTTTGGTCCTTGGTTAGCTTCCGCAGGTCTTATTGCATTTTTATGGCGAGATGAGGTGATAAAAGCAATGTCAGGATATTTTATGCCATAGGGCTGAAAATGAGAGAAAAACTAGGCATAATACGCTACTCATTTTACAAGCCCTCCGAGGATAAAAGTTGTGACAACAGAGCAAGCCTTACAAGAGCGTAGTAGCTCAAAATGTGAACTATGTGCATCTACCGATAAACTCTCTGTTTATGACGTTTCGCCAGAGTCAGATGGCAGCGCAGAAAAGAGCATCTATATTTGTGATACCTGTCGTGGACAAATCGAAGATGATTCCACCATTGATGCCAACCATTGGCGTTGTTTAAATGATAGCATGTGGAACCCTGAGCCAGTTGTTCAAGTCATGGCATGGCGTATGCTCAATAAACTTCGTGGTGAAGGCTGGCCACAAGACTTATTAGACATGCTTTATTTAGAGCCAGAGGTTCAAGCATGGGCAGAAGCGGAAAGCACAGAAGAAGATGACGATGATATTGTTATCACAAAAGACAGTAATGGCACGACACTCGAAGCGGGTGATACGGTGACATTAATTAAAGATCTTGTTGTAAAGGGCGCAGGATTTACAGCCAAGCGTGGTACAGTTGTAAAAAATATCTCATTAACAGATAACCCAGAGCATATAGAAGGTCGTGTTAATGGAACACGCATTGTATTGGTCAGTGCATTTTTGAAAAAGGCGTAATATAAAACATCTGATCCTAGCTTCAATTCTCCGCATCCTTTACAACGTGTAGAAAGATGCGGAAGAGTCAATGTGTTTATCTTACACCGCTATTATAAGCCAATACTACCAATCTATTACCCCACATTTTCCTCACGATTTAGCTTTTACGCTTAGCATCCATCACATTCGGTAACTCTTCGATCTTTTCCAACGCATGTGAAAGTTTTTTCAAGTTTTCAATTTGTACCTCAATACTCAGTATCGAGATTAAATCGGTTGCGCCACATGCGCTGGATATATTGGAGACATTTATTTGTAGTTTTGCGAGTATATCGGCTATATCACGTAAAAAGCCGGGTTGATTAAAACCTGTTATTTCTATATTGACAGTATAGGCGGTTGTTTCTGCTCCCCAGCTTGCATCGGTCAGTCGTAGCCTTTGTTCTTTGGTGAGGTTTTGTTTGAGCACATTGGTACAGTCGGTACGATGAATTTTAATACCACGTCCAATGGTGATATAACCGACAATATCATCGCCCGGTACAGGTTGGCAGCAATTGGATATTTCGACCAATAAATTGCTAACACCTTGTATTTGAATACCTTGGTGATTGGATTTTTCATTGACTTTTATCCTGCGAAATTTGACTTCATTTTTATCAGGTAAATCAAACGTATCGGTAAGCTGTGCAAGGCTAATATCCCCTCGCCCTAGCGCGATTAAAAACTCTTTTTTACTCTGTACATTAAAGCGTTTAAGCAAGGGTTCTATTTCTATTTTCTTTAAACCGAGACGACGCTTTTCTTGGTCTAAAACAACCATGCCATCTTGTAGGTTTTGATCATGATCTTGCTGACGAAACCAATGGCGTATTTTAGTACGTGTACCTGCTGAACCCACGTATTCTAATATAGGGTTTAGCCATTTACGTTTTGGTTGTTCTATTTTTCCTGTGATAATTTCAACGCGGTCACCATTTTTTAGCTTGTAGTCCAACGGCACAATCACACCATTGACTTTTGCACCTTTGCAACGATGCCCAACATGGGTATGCACAGCATAGGCAAAGTCGATAGGTGTAGAGCCTTTACTAAGGTCAAAAATATCGCCATGAGGCGTTAGGGTAAAGACGCGATCAGAGAAGATGCCTGCTTGAAAGTCTTCCAATAATTCTGAATCTGACTCATCATTGTCTAAAAAATGACGTAGAGATGATACCACCCGCTCCATCTCCACATCTTGCGCTCCACCTTCTTTGTAGCGCCAATGTGCGGCAACGCCTAGCTCAGCAAATAAATGCATATCGTGGGTACGAATTTGTATCTCAACAGCTTTATGGTTTGGTCCGACGACAACGGTATGCAGTGATTGATAACCATTAGGTTTGCGGTTGGTTATATAATCATCAAACTCTTCGGGTATATATTTCCATTTTGCATGAACACTAGAAATGACGGAATAACAATCTTTATTGGTTTCGACAATCACCCGTACCGCACGTAAATCATAAAGCTGGTCGAACTCTAATTCCTTGCGCTTCATCTTTTTCCAGATGCTATAGATATGCTTGGGTCTACCGTAGACAGTTGCTTCTATATTATCTTTTGCCAGTAACTCACGCAGTGTTTCCGTGAAGCTTTCAACATAAGCTTCTCTTTCTAAGCGTTTAGCATCTAATAACTTTGCGATACGCTTGTAACACGCTGGCTCTAGGTAACGAAACGATAAATCTTCCATTTCCCATTTTAATTGACTGATCCCCAGACGGTTAGCAAGCGGTGAATAAATAGCCATAGTCTCTTCGGCAAACGCACGTTTAATTTTATCACCTGAGTCTGAGATCAAACGTAATTGCTGTAAATTCCATGCCAAACGAATAAGCACCGCACGTACATCATCGACCATCGCTAACAGCATACGGCGTAAATTTTCCGCTTGTTCTGGAATCGCCATTCTATTTTCTTGCGGGGCTTTAAAGTTATGCAACCAACGCATATTTTTAACCAGCAGGGCGATGCTGGGATTAAAGTTGCTGGCGATATCCTCAATCGAAAAGCTTTCATTTAAACGAATATCACTGAGCAAAGTAGCAATTAAAGTTACTTGATCCACTTGCATATTAAGGAGGGTATTGGCGACATCTAAACTAATGGGGATATGGACATCACGATCCACTAACGCTACTTGTAACATATAATCGACGGCTTTAATCACCATCTCTTTATCACTTTGTTTTTTAGACACCCAAAGACGATCTATCCACTCGTCACGACTATAATTTTTGTTATTAATTAGTTGACTATGTTGCATGGTAGCTTATTCATTTTTAATCTGCTGATTATAGGAAAGTTACTCAAAAAGTCCGAGCTATAATACGCTCAATTTGTGCTTCTATCTCGTTTAAATGAGAGATGGTAGCAGTGGGAAATTTTTTTTCCGTCCAGCTTAGCTTTCCGGGGTTGTACCATATTGCGTGTAAGCCTGCATTCAGTGCGCCTGTGACATCATAGATGGGATGATCACCAATATGTACGGTTTCTAAAGCACTACAATTGGCTAAGTTTAAGGCGTGATGAAATACCTTGGCATCTGGTTTGGCGGCACCAACATCGGCAATGCTCACACTAAAATCAAAATATTGACCGATACCAATATGATTGACATCCGCATTGCCATTAGTCACAACACCTAGACTATACTGTTTAGAGAGTTGTTCTAAAATATCGCGTGTGCCATCAAATAAGGTCACTTCATTGCGAGCGAGCCAAAAGACATGAAATGCGTCTTCTGCCATTTGTTGATTGTATGCAAACTCGCGGGCGAGTTGGGATAGCCAGTCTTTACGAATTTTCGTTAAATCATAAACATCATCAGGATGAGACTGCATATATTCGCTACGGTTTCTAATCAGTTGCTCGTAAGAGTACCTTGAACTTATTTTAGGATAATAGGTTTCAATCCATTGATAGCAGATTTGTTCGGCACGCATAATAACGGGTTTACATTCCCATAAGGTGTCGTCTAAATCGAAGGTAATACACTTAATCATCATAGAGGGGATGATATGACAAGCAGCACATTTAAGTTAAATCTTTTCTTATTAATTTTTTTCTGCGCTAGTTTTATAGCTCCAACATCGCTACAGGCAAAAACTATTGTCTTGATACATGGCTATTTAGCCAATGGTAATTCATGGCGCACAACACAAGCCACAAGAGGCTTACTCGCAGCAGGTTGGAAAGACGGTGGAAATTATAGTTATTCGCCACAGGGGATGAAGCCTGCGGAAAACCCTATCGCTATTCCTGATGCCTTTTATACGGTTGACCTTCCCTCCAAAGCTCCCATCGAAGTACAGGCTAGGATTTTAGGACAATATTTAGATCACTTATACGCCATTAGAGATGAGCCAATTATTTTTATTGGTCATTCTGCGGGTGGTATTGTTGCTCGTTTATATCTTGTTACGCTAGGTCACGTACCTGCACGCGCACTAATTACCATCGGTACACCACATTTGGGGACAGCCGTGGCAAACCTTGCCTTATTAGCAGGAAATTCCCCACTCGGCATGATGCTAGATATGGCAGGGCAAGATGATATAACGGATTCACGTGGTTTATATGCTGACTTAAAAGAAGCCAAACCCAATACCTTTCTTTATTGGTTAAATCAGCAAATTCATCCTAAAATCCCCTATGTGTCAGTTATCCGTGTGAATCCATCAAAAAGAAAACTGACACACTATGATTTTATCGTGCCATCAGAAAGCCAAAATATGAATAATGTCTGGGCATTACGTGGGCAATCAATGGTATATTTAACACCTGAAGGTCATTTTCTTAGTGATAAAGATGGTCTTTTTATTGTAGATATTTTAAAACGAATTATAAAGTAATAAGGATTTCATCAATGGCAAAGCCAAGACTGATTAGTTTCAAAATCTGTCCATTTGTACAGCGCAGTGTAATTTTACTAAAAGAAAAAAATATCGATTTTGATATTGCCTATATCGACCTGAGCGAGCCACCCGAGTGGTTTTTAACGCTATCTCCAACAGGAAAAGTTCCCGTTTTAGAGGTAGAGGGGAAAGTGCTATTTGAATCAGCTATCATCAATGAGTATCTCGACGAAGTGAACCCTCCCTCATTGCACCCTGATGACCCTTTAGAAAAAGCACAAAATAGAGCATGGATGGAATTCACATCACCGCTTTACATGGCCTTTTTTAAACTCATGATGAGTAAAACGAAAGAGGCAGGCGCAGAGGTTATTCTTGAAGCCAACAAACAACTTGATACTTTGGATAAAATAAAAATCCAAACACCTTGGTTCAATGGTGAAAAGTTCTCAATGGTCGATATTTCTGTTGCACCTTTGTTTGTCCGTTTAGCTTTTTTAAAGAAGCATTTTGGTTTGGATTTATTAGATGGCAGAACAAATCTACAAGCATGGTCTGACAAATTACTCGCTCGTGAAACAGTCATTAATTCTGTTGTTGAAGGCTTTGAAGATATTTTAATGATGCGTATTAAAGGCGCAGAAAGCTTTTTAGTAAAATAAAAATCCCAATAGTGCCACTTCTCGTAGTTCATCAATATTGTTTTGATGGAGTGCGAAAAGTTATATCAGTGAATAAAGCATTAAAAGCACGATATATGACTATTAATTAAACAAATAAGGTGATCATCACGTTAATTCGTCGAAATATCATTGACTATTGACTAACTGCCTATATATACTTCTCTTAGCTTGAAAGTACGTTTTATATTTATGCAACACCATTTCGATGTCCCATTTTAGTTCCTCGTCCTGTTCTTCATAATTAATAGCAACACATTTCAGCACTTCCGCCTTTTAACCAAGGCAATTATTACAATTGAAAAAATTAGGATATTACTATGTCTACTACTACTGGAACTGTTAAGTGGTTCAACGAAGCAAAAGGTTTTGGCTTTATCGAGCAAGAATCTGGACCAGACGTTTTCGCTCATTTTAGCGCAATCTCTGGCGATGGCTTCAAAACTTTACAGGAAGGTCAACGTGTTGAGTTTACTGTTACAGATGGTCAGAAAGGCCCTCAAGCAGAGAACATCGTAGCACTATAATTTGCTAACACGATAAAATGCTAATCTTGGGCTTTTAGCTTGGGATGTAAAAAAGGCGAAACCTTCGGGTTTCGCCTTTTTTTTGATTTTAAAATGGGCATCCTTTATATATCGTTAATAATTCTGTCGCTCGTATTACGCAATACTTTATACGAGCGACAAAAGTATAAACTACTTTTTTATTCCACAAAAATACCAATAACACAGCCTGTTATATCAGGCTTCAGTTATAAATCGTAGCCACGCTCTTCATGATCAACAATATCAAGCCCCTGTGCTTCTTCATCAGAGCTAACACGTAAACCACCAACCATTAGTCCTACGACTTTAAAGAGTATATAGGTAACAACGGCGGTATAAACAATGGTTGCTACAACACCTATCGCCTGAACACTTAATTGCTGAGTCATGCTAGTAATTCCATCAGCAAAGCCGCTTCCACTGAATAATCCTAGTTGAGTTGATGCAAATACGCCTACTAAGAGAGTTCCTAGTATTCCTCCCACACCGTGTACAGGAAATACATCTAAAGAATCATCTATTTTAAGCTTTTGCTTGATAAAGACGGTGGCATTAAAACATACAATCCCTGCCAATAAACCGATGACAAGCGCACCACTTGGGCCAACAAAGCCTGATGCGGGTGTAATTGTCCCCAAACCTGCAACCATACCGGTCACCGTACCAAGCGCAGTTGGTTTGCCATATTTTATCCACTCAATGAACATCCATGTCATTGCACCTGTAGCCGCAGAGATATGTGTCACCAGCATTGCCATTGCCGCATCGCCATTAGCCGCTAATGCACTACCACCGTTGAAGCCAAACCAGCCAACCCATAACATACCTGCACCTGTAACTGTCATGGTCATATTATGTGGCAAAATTTTACCAAAGTTTCTACGAGGCCCTAAAACCAATGCGGCAACTAAGGCTGCAACACCTGCTGTGATATGCACAACTGTGCCTCCCGCAAAATCGAGTAAGCCCATTTTTTGTAACCAGCCGCCACCCCATACCCAATGTGTTACAGGGGCATAGATTAAGATTAACCAAAGCGCAGAGAACAATAAAACAGCCGAGAACTTAATACGTTCTGCATAAGCACCTACGATCAATGCAGGTGTAATAATGGCAAATGTCATTTGGAAAAGGGCAAATAAAGGCTCTGGAATATCACCAGACAATGCATCTTTAGTCACACCATTAAACATGACTTTCCCTAAGCCACCCCAATAGTCATTGCCTGTTCCAAAAGCAATACTATAACCAACAACAAGCCATAATATGGATGCAAGACCTGCAATAGCAAAACATTGCATTAAAATAGAAAGTACATTGCGACTACGAACTAAGCCACCATAAAAAAGTGCCAAACCTGGCAGGGTCATAAATAAAACAAGTGCGGTAGAGGTTAAAATCCAAGCTGTATTTGCACCATTTAAGGTGTCTTCCGCTTGAGCGACAAGAGGAAATAGTAATAAAGCGACTATTGAGAGTAAAATTTTCATTGTAATCCTATCTGAAAGTTTGAGTAAAAAATTCAATAACTCCATTGAAAAACTAAAGGGCTTCTGGCCCTGTTTCTCCTGTACGGATACGAATTGTTTGTTCTATTTCAGATACGAAAATCTTACCATCACCAATTTTACCTGTGTTGGCTGCATTGACGATTGCTTCAATTGCATTATCAACAACATCACTTGCGACTGCGGTTTCTATTTTTATTTTTGGTAAAAAATCGACAATATATTCAGCGCCACGATACAGTTCGGTATGACCTTTTTGGCGACCAAAACCTTTTACTTCC